>CALRLS020000157.1:0-10408 GCA_943368815.1 Cyanobium sp. NIES-981 | reverse complement strand
TAGGTATTCATATTTCTAAAGATCAAATTAATAGAACTTATTTTGGAGAGATATATTGGGCAGATAGCCTATTAGAATCTTCTAGAGAAAATATTTACATTCCTACAGGCAAAAGCTATATAAGTAAACGTACAATAAAAAGAACTGATCACTTTTATGAAGATGGTTATACAAGTAAAGATATAGGTAAAGAAGTTGAAGAATTACAATATGAAAGGTTGTCATTTGTTTCAGAGCCATCTCTAGCCAATTATTCATGGGAATCAGATAGTAAGATATTGAAAGGATATAGTGAATATTATCCTTCCATAAAAATGGCTAAATCATTAGGTTTAAAATCAGAACCGAAAAATGGAGATATTTTAGATATGAATTTAAAAAAATGCTTTCATTGTATAGATTTTGAAGAAGGATTCTTTCGAAATTCTTTTAATTATATGAGAAGTGATTTACTCAGGAAATATATGACAGAAAATAATTTAGCTATACTGTATCAAATTAAACAACACTCATATAATGAATCATTTAATCACAACAGGGTTATGAAATTCTTCATTTTGGATTAGATATTTTTTATTATTAATCCTTCTGTACCTTATCCTCATAACCCACTGATAATCAACACACATTACTTTATATTTTGGAAAGTAACCAAGCAAAACGAATAAAGAATAAAAATAGAGGGCACTATATAAATATTTGATATAGTGCCCTCTTACAATATCTTAGAAAATCATTCAATCGTTATTGTGCATCATTTCAGCACCTTAATATCCACCCGGATACGTGAGTTTTCGCCATCATGAACAAATTCTTTTATCAGAATAGCCCCCTTCTTATGCTGAGCATTTTCGAATAAAATAATTCTTGGGCTTTGTTCATTAAAAAAATCATTCTGTGTTCCATTAGTCGCATTAACCTGAAGGTTTTGAAGTTTAATGGCATCCAGCCCATTAAAATCAATCCCTGCTGATACATAGGCTGGATTCATGACGATGGTTCTTGAGGCATGTAATAATGGCGGTAAACCAATATCAGCCGCCTGGTCGGGTGAAAGGAAACGATTAAAATTAAATTCTTCATTTAATCCATAAAATAGTAAGTCAATATGGCTGGCGCCAATAGTTGCAAGACTATCAGTCGCCCTGAATGTTTGCCGTAATAGGGTTGAATAAAAAATACCAATATTACTACGGGCAGAGAAAATACCTAATTCAACATCTTTAATGTAGGCATATCCTTTACTGGGCTTAATGGTAATCGTCCGGTTGGTTTGTTTGGTCTTTTTCCCATTGCTTGCCTGCAATTGAATGGTATAGGTCCCTGCTTTTGAAAACTTTATTCTGGCATTTTTACTTTTATCATTATTGATTTCAGCCCCTGCTGAAGACCAGACATTGGAGATATTACCAACAGAAGTATTAATTAATTCTACCTCAGTCGGAGCTTCCAATTCTTCGTATTGTTTCGGAATTTTTATCTCAAAATCAGGATTTAATTCCGGTTCAAAAACAAGCAGTGTGTCTTTGCTAAAACTGTTACGTGAGTTAGAAATTTTAAGACTAACCTTGTGACTACCTCCATTCTCAAAACTGACAGCAGGGTTGGGCTGGTCTGATGTAGCAGGTATTCCCCCCTCAAATGTCCATTCCAATTTCTCAAAACCTTTCGATAAATTAGTAAAATTAACTACTACAGGTGAATAACCCGTTCCCTGAATAGCTGCACTAAAATTGACATTGAGTTTATCGTCGATAAGGATCTTTTTCTCTATTGTACTCACTAAACCATCGAAACTACGGGCTACCAGACGAACAGTATATGTGCCGGATTTACGATAAAAAATTTCTTCGGGGTTGGGTTGTTTAGAAGTAGCAGGTTCTCCGCCTTCAAATGTCCACTCAAAAGTCTCCGCACCTGTAGACATATTTTTGAAAGTTATCCCGGCCGGAACCGTGAAACTAGTATTGGTCTGATAGTCAAAATTGGCTGTTACAGGCAGTGCCACTTCTTTGTAGCAGCCTGATACCGCCAGCAATAAAAGCCAAAGGGAATGTTTCATAATACGATGCTTTTAAGTCCGCTTATTTCAAGACCGATATTTTTTTTGTAATTCGTTTAGTAGGTGTTTCCAACGATAAAATGTAAATCCCTTGCGGTAGGCCTGTAATTTTTTTGCTAAAATACGGTACTTTATCAGGCTCGGTAATATCAACCAGCACCTGATTCGTCTGGCTGAGTTCCTGTACAATTAATCGGAATGAAGTGGCATTATCGAATTGAACGGCCACTTCAAATTCACCCTCGTTAGGGTTTGGCCCTATTTTCATCATAGTGTTATCTGTCTGAATAGCTACTGTTTTAGGCACAAAGTCAACGATTTCAATCCTCTTTTCTTCATACATTTCGCACTGGGCAAACTTTGCTTTGATACCTACTTTATAAATACCTAAAGGCTCAATTCGGAATTGTAGACGTTCATTAGTGCGTTGCTCTACTACTGCTTGCTGCGGTGCTGTCCATTCGACCAGCACAGGTGCCGGATTAGATAGATTCAGCACAACAATAGGTTCGTTAGAAGGAGCTACTGAAGATACCGCAAACCGTATGATACCCTGAGCAGGAGCTGTTTTGACGTTGATAGTTGAACTAAACTCACACAAAGCTGTATCTACTAATGTCAGGGTATAAACTCCTGCCAATTTAGTTTCCAGACGAGCTTGGTTAGATGTTTGTCCGTCAGGCAAAAGCCAACGGTATGTATTAACGCCTGCAAGCGTAGCATCTAGTAAGATAGCCTCTCCTTGACAAAGATTTTTCTCTGTTTCAATCTTTGATTCTAATTTGGCAGGGCGGGGTAGTTTAGCTTGCTTTGAAACTGCGCACTTATTGGCATCTGTGACGGTGAAATTCAGATTTTCGTCACCACATAATTTTTCAATACCCGGGCTCTGTTCTCTACGTCCGCTCCATGCAAATGTATATGGTGCTGTTCCTCCACTAATAATTGCTTGTGCACTTCCATCGCATGAATTAGCGCATTTAGGGGCTTTAACACTTAAATCAGCAACAATCTGTGGTGGCGCTTTAATGTTGACGAAGATAATATCGGAAGGACAACCTCTCACGTCAGTAACAAGCCCTGAATAAATCCCTGCATTGAGGTTAGTAAGGTTTAATGTCTTGGCATTATTACTCCAGTTAACAGAATAAGGTGCTGTACCTCCCGAAGGAACGACGGAAATACGGCCATTCCGGTCACCTGCACAAAGAAGTACATGATTACCCCCAATGAGAGTTGTTACTTTCTGAGGCTCGGTAAGGGAATAATCGAAGCTTCTGGATACCTCATTAGCATCAGTAACTTTGAGAATATATTCTCCCTTTCCTAAGTTTGTAAAATCGGTTCCACTGGGTGAGAAAGTAACAGAGGTATCGCTTTTGCTTCGAAGCAAGAGTTCGTAACCTATGCCACCCGGTACTCCACCCGAAGGTGTAATACGAAGAGTGCCATCCTTTCGGCCAAAGCAAGTGATGACTTTGGTAGTTTCAATTTTAGCTTCAATTATAGGAGGCTCAATCAAAGTAAAGGAGGTCTGACTAAAACAACCTTCCTTCTGGCTTGCCATAGCATAATTAGCATCATATACTCTGACAGTATAAACACCTCCCCGGAGTGTATTATTCCGGTTTTCAGTATTATTATTAAGCCCTGTACCATAACTATTCCCTTGCTCATCAGTCCAGTCAAAAGTATACTGGGGTGTTCCGCCATTCGCATTTACTACGGCTATTCCATCACGTGTTTCAAAACCTCTTGGGTCTTTTTGAGAGATTTTTATCAATGAAAGGGCTTGTTGAGGTTGAGAAACAGTAATTGTTTGTTCAGCAGTGCTACATTCGAAGTTGTCAATTACCCGAATCGTATATTGACCCGGGCTTACCGCATAAATAGTATGACTAGTCCCACTATTGAATGAGGCCCGACTATTATTATTCAGTATATACCAATAATTACCTGTTCCACCGGAAGCATTTAAACTGATTGTTCCATCAGAACCACCAAAACAATTAATATTAGTTTTATTAACAAAAAAGCCTACCGGTTCGGGACGAGAGATTGCAATATTACCTTCGATCCGGGATGAGACTTTATTATTAACAAAACTCTCAATAACAAAGGCATAAGTTCCTGGTGCTAAGCTCTCGGGGGTCGTAAATGAATCTTCCTTGAATTCATAGTTTTTAATAAAACTATTATCCTTAAAAATGGATAGTAAAAAATAGGATTCACCTTTTACAATACTTCTGTTTAATTTCACAGTGAAACTGCCATTTTGTGTATCAAAACAAGTAGTAGATTTCTGAATAACCGACACCATAGATAGTGGTGCCGAAGTAACATTGATTGTAAGGCTGGCACTGCAGGAATTACCTCCCCCATTTGGCGTACATGTAGCTGTATAAGTTGTATTAGCTGAAGGAGACACAGTAATATAATTACCTGCTCCCAGCCCGTTATCCCAATTGACTAAGCCGTTGGCACAACCTGAATAAATGATGGTTGTTGATTCTCCAACGAAGATATTATTAGAAGTCGCAAAAGCAGAAACCGCACAGGAAGCTACATTGACTGTCACGCTACTAGTACAGGTACTTCCACCACCATTAGGTGTACAGGTAGCTATGTAAGTGGTAGTTGCGGCAGGTGAAACAATTTTGTTATTGCCGCTTCCTGCACCATTATTCCAGGAGACAGAACCATTTACGCAGCCAGTATAAGAGAGGGTACTACTTTGACCGGCATTCATACTCTCAGGGTTTGCGAAAGCATTTATACTGCAACTACTCACATTGATAGTTACATTACTTGTACAGACACTTCCACCGCCATTCGGTGTACAAGTGGCTGTATAGGTAGTCGTTATTGTAGGGCTTACTATCACATTATTTCCTGTGCCTGCGCCATTATCCCAGGAGACAGTGCCATTGGCACAACCTGTGTAGGAGAGCGTGGAGCTTTGACCCGAATTAATATTTTGAGGATTAGCTGAGGCATTGATTGCGCAGGAACCCACATTTACTGTTACATTACTTGTGCAAGTACTTCCACCACCATTCGGTGTACAGGTGGCTGTATAAGTAGTCGTTATTGTAGGGTTTACTATCACATTGTTTCCTGTGCCCGCGCCATTATCCCATGAGACAGTGCCATTGGCACAACCTGTGTAGGAAAGCGTGGAGCTTTGTCCCGAATTAATATTTTGAGGATTGGCTGAGGCATTGACTGTGCAGGAACCCACATTCACAGTTACATTACTGCTGCAAGTACTTCCACCACCATTCGGTGTACAGGTGGCTGTATAAGTAGTCGTTATTGTAGGGTTTACTATCACATTGTTTCCTGTGCCTGCGCCATTATCCCAGGATACAGTACCATTGGCACAACCTGTGTAAGAAAGCGTACTGCTTTGCCCTGAATTTATATTTTGAGGATTAGCTGAGGCATTGATTGCGCAGGAAACCACATTCACAGTTACATTACTGGTACAGGTACTTCCACCACCATTCGGTGTACAGGTGGCTGTGTAGGTAGTCGTTATTGTAGGGCTTACTATCACATTGTTTCCTGTGCCTGCGCTATTATCCCAGGAGACAGTGCCATTGGCACAACCGGTGTAGGAAAGGGTTGTGCTTTGACCAACATTTATGTTTTGAGGATTGGCTGAGGCTGTGATAGTACAAGCAGCAACAGTTACTGTAACGTAACTTAAACAATAACCACCTCCTTTAGAGCAAGAAGCAATATAATTAGTAGTAACCGTAGGGCTAACTACGACATTGTTCCCTGAACCGACACCATCGTCTTTATCAGTCACCCAATCAACCGAACCTCCGACGCATCCTGTATAAGATAAGGTGGAACTACCCCCGGGTACAATAGAAGATGGTGTGGCAATAGCTGTAAGAGAACACTCTACATAGTTCACAGTAATCGTCCTTGAACAGATAAGTCCATTGTCTGGTGTGCAGGTAGCGGTATAAGTGGTAGTAACTGATGGTGTAACCACCTTACTATTCCCATTACCTAAACCATTATCCCAACTGACAGTCCCATTAGCACAACCTTGATAAGATAAGGTAGAAGATTGCCCGGCAGTTACAGTATTAACAGTGGCAGATACACTCAAATCACAAGCAAATGTGGGGCAGGCCGATAAGTCAGTTACTTTAAAAGAAAATGGAGTAGTATCACATAAAACTGTATAAGTATCGGGCGAATTAATAATTTTTGTTGAACTGGAAGAATTATCATCCGTCCAGCGAATAGTAGAAGCACAGCCATTGAACTGAACCACTAATGTATTACTGACAGCATTGCATGAAAAACTCTGTGCAATGGAGGTCGATACCCCCATTGATGACAATAAAACGAAAATTAGTACTTGGTTTTTCATGGTTTTACTTCAATTTTGGTTTCTTGCCAACCTGATAAATACCCTTCTTTCATCCTGGCACGGATAACATACCGATACGATTGATTGGGCACTATTGGTATAGTGTCTGTCCAGGCAGTAATACTTTTATCTAATTTTTTCACCAATACCAACGATTCATCAGGCGATGCCCGGTAGAGCATATAGCTTTCCAGTTTCTCATTGGGAGCACATTGCCAGGCGAGCCTGACAATGTTCTGATCGTCTGAGAGTTCGGCTGTAAATTGCTTGAAATTGGCTTCATGTACGAAAAAGGGAGTCTCCAGTATTACAGTATTAGCAGGCTCCGACTGGTTGTCGTTCTCATCAAAAGCTACCATGGTATAGGCATAAAGGCTCGTTTCAACAATATTGCTGTCTATGTAGGCCGTTCGAAGCGTATCCGGCAAGGTAAGTACTACTTCCCAGGGGTTATCAGGGAGTTTTTTACGATACAGGATATGTTTTACTACATCATTTGAATAGCTATGTGTCCAATGCAGTAATATTCTTCTGTCTTCAACTGCAAAACTGTCGATAATAGGCGACGTAGGTGGGTTGATATCAGGTATTTTCAATATTAGCATTTCTGAGTCTGAAGACTCTTTAAAAAGGAAATCAATGGCTTTAACTGTATATCTTACATACTTCTGCATCTGATGCAGATAAATGGTATCAACCATCGACGTTTCTGTAGTGTAGGTATTATTGACCCGATGATAAAAGTCCACGTTATCATCTCTTCGATTGAGATAGTATCCCAGTAAATCGCTATCAGGATTAGGGTCCCAACTCAGGCTGATAATCCCTAAATCACCTTTCACTTCAATTTTGCCTTTCAAGCCTTTAGGAAGAACGGGGGGAGTGTCATCGGCTAAAACCACTGGTAGCGGTAGTGTTTCTCTTTTTTGTCCTTTTTTTGGGTAGGTGATGAGTTTAATATAGAAGGTAAAGCCACGCACCGGAGTAACAGGCTTAAACAATGCATAATGCTGTTCCGGAGGAATATTGTCTGCCAGAACCTTATATGGCCCTTCCCGTTCAGTTGAGCCTAGTACCTGATATTTTTCTATATATTGATTGAGACTGTCTTTATACAACCAACTTGCTAATATGCTATCTTTGCCAATTTCTTTTACCGAATAAAACTCAGGCATTATCAAGTGTGCCTTACCTGTTACACTTATTGTTTTAGAATAAGGGCTTTCTTCCTGAAATAGGGTAAACCCTTTGACCCGGAAGTAATAAGGAATTTCGTTTTCAGCCAGCGAATCGCTTATCATCAGCGTATCCAGTTTATTGGAGCTTACAATCGGTAAATCACTGATAGACTGAAAGTTCAACGAATCGACCGAACGCTCTATGCGGTATTGTACATAATGCTGTTTCAGGGTTTGGGTAGCCATTAAAAGAGTAGCTTTATTGCGCTCGCCATGACCTTCAAAATGATTAATTATTGGTAAAACAACCCGGTCACTCGTGCCAATCTCTTCTGAAATAGTGGCCGACAAGCCGAATTTCGGCGCTATCTTATGCTTGATAACATATCTGTATCTTTCTCCTGCCAGAGCAGTAGAGTCAACGTATCCGAGTCCGGCCATTATAGCCGCTTTAAAATCCATGTCAGCACACAAAAGTGCAAACTGATATAATTGACGGCGTTCGTCCATCTGTGCCAGTATATCATTAGAGTACTCAGGTTTTTCAAAAATAGCCGTATACAGCAACCCGTAATTGCGGTCTTTTTTATCAACAAATGGCTTCCATTGTTCAGAAGGTGCAGGTAGGATAGTTGTATTGAGGATAACCCTTTGTTGGGTTTTTACATTGATTCGTTCGAGCGTATAACCGCTTTTATAACCAAATTCCCAATAACTCTGCATGGTGGGTAACCAGCGCAGATAAATGTGCCCGTTGATAGCCTTTCCGGTAATACCAATGCAGGCACCCTCAGGCTCATGCTCTTCTTTTTTTGAAATCTGTTTCCCCGGTGCTGTCTTTTTTACAGGTGTCTGTTTAGTCTGTCCTGAAACTGCCCCACAGAACAGTAGTGTATATACAATGGAAAATATCAAATACTTTTTCATTTAATGTAGGGCTATAGGTTACGGATATAATAATCATGATCCTTTGTTACATGGCTTTGTTCAATGTGATTAGTTGTTTTGAACCAGAAAGTAAAATGCTGTTCAAAGTCACCAATTTTCTCCCAATTACGGTTACCATCGCCAGACTGAATGTTGTTGTCATCAGTAATAATCAGTGTAACATTCAATCGGTATTCAGAGCCGGGTGCATGAATATTAGCTTTCCACCAAAGGGTGCTGTTGGGCTTTCTTTTTTTGACTTTTTCAAAGGCTTTGCCAACAAATCGAATTTCATCATCCTTGCGGTCTTTTCTTTTTTCTTTCCAGCGCTGGATATTGTCGAAATGAGCATAGGTGTTACCGCTCTTCCTAAAAAGTTCATAATTGGCTACAATGGCTACATTCAGCAGTGTGTCTTTCTCATCTAATACAATATTGCACTTCTCATACACAGCAATCGTAGGATTCAGTTTAAGAATAATCATTTCGTTCAATGCAAGTCCGGTTCCGTAATAGAATGATGCCGTTGCATCAGGATTATTCTTGATAATAGGAACCTCAGGTGAGAGTGCATCCACTAAATTCACCTTTGAGTTAAGGTCAAACTGTTTAGGCTCCAAACAGAATGGTGCGCCAAATTTGCCAAAGGCTTTCCCTTCTACAATGCCACCCAGTAAACTGTACTCAAACATACCTGCGCCATAGCTATCTTTTCCATCCCCTACCCCACCAATAGCAAACGAACCTTTAATGATTGCAAAGCGGGTCTGCGTTTTAGCAATACTGATTTTAATACCCAATTCGCCCGAACCATGTACAATGGCAGAGCCCAGAAAGTGAGAGTCATTACAACTGATAATCTGGCTATAATTAAGCATCATTCCGAAGCCAAAAGAAGCAGAGAAATACACCCCTATCTTTGCGCTTTCTTTTGAACCCAATTCGATTTGTCCGCCAATAGACAGCCCCATGGCAAAGTAGCCGTTGCCATCCTGCATGACAGAGGGAAGCAAATCCCAGTGAATAGGTTCTTCACCACGAGCCTGAAGCTGGGTATTTATCTGATTTTTGGCGTTTTCGACTGTAGAGTAATATCTGACCACGTTTGACGGGAGAGCAATGTTGCCGCCTACCATAAATAAAGTAGCGCCCAGTTTCAGAAATTTAGGAGAATCAAGGCTTCCAAGATTAATCATGGCTTCAATGGCCAGCGGTTCATCAGGGCGGCCAATCCAGAAATAGCCCTTAGAGTCTTTATAGTCCACCTTAGCATTCTTGTCTTTGGCATTTTTATTTCCGGCCACTGCCCCATTTTTAATCTGAGCCTTAAAGGCAATCATACCCAGATAACCTAATCCCTGAGCGTCGGCGGCTCCTCTTATATACGAACCATCGGTAGGGTTTCCATTGCTATCTGTTTTCAGATTAAAGTGCATAAATCCGAATACATTCCCTTCCATGATGAAATCATCAGTTGTGCAGTCAAAGTCAAGATTGAATTTGAAGAGCGCAAACTTATCATCAAGCGGCACATCAAGTAGCTTCACAGCATTATTTACCTGTTGGGCATAGTTTTGACCATTTGCCTGGCTTTGCTGTTGGCTTGTTGCATTAGCTGGTGGTGCAATCTTGTTTTGTGCGGTCGTTGTGTTGCTAAGGGCTTTCTGAACAGTTAGTTCTTCGATTCCGTTAGCATCACGCAATATATCCCAACTTCCATAAATACTTAACTTTCTGAATCCATTATAACCTCCTCCTTTTTCAAATTCTGCGTAAAGGCCTATATAACCTCTCTGGGTTTTCGCCGAATTAATAAAAGTGGCAGCCAGTAAAAACCCTCCTGCT
>CALRLS020000156.1:0-10449 GCA_943368815.1 Cyanobium sp. NIES-981 | reverse complement strand
TCCTCTCCCTTGTTTATAATCAACATAAACAGAGGTATAATTGGGCTGAAAGGGCTCTTTCATTGCTTTTTTATAGCCTCTTATTTTAGCTAAACTATGTTTTACAGCGCTAATATGTTTACATACACCTAAGCGATTAGTCTTAAAATCAAAACATTCGCAGAAATTCCGGCTATCATCACCACTCCGGATGGCTACTTTGTAGGTATTGTTAGTCAGGCTATTCGTTACCCTGAAATCAGAAAAGAACTTTTCGTTACCGACATTTGAAATGCTGAACTCTTGTTCGTTATCTTCACCGAACTGCTTTCTAAGAGCTATTTGCCATTGGTCAAGAGAAAGATTTTCCGGTTTGCGGTAGTAAGATACTTTTTTTGGAGTTTCTACCTTAGCCTTCTTTGTAGATGTGCTTTTGGATGATTTTTTGAGTGCCATTTCGAATTGAGGGGGAATTTCTGAAAAGTGGCCGAAGTTACAATTTTTTCATGATTTGAAAACCTGAAATCGCGTTCTATCTGTAAATTTACTATTGAAGATACTGTTCCGACCTATCTCAGGCTGGCTTCCTTGCTTGCCCGAATCATACCCACCGTAAAATCAATAATACTCGTATTATTCTTTATCAGTTCTTCATAATTGCGATTTACCTCATAATCCAGATCCAGAAAAAAACCTTTATTGACCTGATTCGGCAAGCGATGTGTGATTTTATATAGGGGAGTATGAACAATGAATTTAGTATTTGGTAATTTAAAATCCTGCCACGTTCCGGCAAAACTCCCCCAACTTGCTCCGCCGACTTGTTGGCCTATAAAGGCCTGTCCTATGCCCAGGTCTTTGGCTAAGTTTAGCGTAAAAGTGGTAGCCGAGTAGCAACCCGGGTCAGTCAGGAAATAGGTTTTACCTGTATAAGCTAAGTCTTTTATCGGTTTCTGATTGTCATTGCCTTTATTGACTCTGTACATCATGTCTCCTTTTCGTTTCGGAAATCCCATCCAGAATACAAGTGGGGGACTTATGAAATAAGGCTTGGCAATAGCAAAGTAGGCTCCTTTTTTGAAGCCTATAGTATCGACAATAGTGAAGGGATTAGGAGACAGGTATCGGAGTATGCGTGAGATATTGGGTATATAACCCCCGCCATTAGCCCTGGTATCAATAATCAGATGCTCTATGCCCTTTTCTTTGATTCTTTTAAAACTGTTTCTGAGCGCTCTTTTAAACTTCTGATGCCCAAAGTCAAGAAATTTGCCCTTCATGCTGAATGTTGTAATATCAAGCACAGCAATATGGTTCAGGCTATCGGCAATTTTTACTGCCAGATTAGGCCTTTTGAATGCTTTATATCGTTTTTCAGAAATCTTATTTACTTCGCCGATAGAGAGACAGGCCAGTTTTTTTCTGAGGATTATATTCTGATAAGGCAGGCGATAGGTGATTGTTACAGAATCAATTTCACCATATTGTCTTAAATAATAATTCGGAAATAAACCTGTAGTATAATAGTCTTTCGCAGCTTCATTATTATTATCACTCGATACAAGCGCTTTTAGCTTTTGTATCAAGGGGTCAATATCTTCATTATTTATGCGGATAATCTCTGAGCCTCTTACAATTGTTGAATCTCTGGAAGTATTTAAGCTGATATAGTATTTATCATCAATCTTACGCAGATAAAACGGTACGTATTTCACTTTTTTAGGATTAAATCGCTTAGCATCGAAACGTATGCCTGTGTGCCCGTCTTCAACGGCCGTTACTAAGCGGGCTAATACTTTAAATGCATCAAGATAATTGAGTGGCTGGCTAAGACTATTATATAATGAATCATAGAGTCTTTCATAATCCTGTTTACTTTTATAATGGTACATACCCGGGTGCAATTTTTCAAATTTCCGTTTCAGGACAGCCATATCTTTCCTTACTTCTTCTACTGAAAAAGTTTGTTTCTGGGCATGACTACACGTGCAAATGAAAAAGAATAGCAGAATCAGGCTTTGTTTCATTAATTACCTCAAAAAGTTTTGTTAAAATCGGGGGATTTTAGTTGAGTAGAAAGACAGTTAATAATAACTATCTGCGACTATTATAATGATGCAAAAATAGCCTATTATCTGATTTTAATCTTGTTTTTAATCAGGTTTAAGGTGAATTTCAGAACCGTATCTTCATTTTTCAGGAAATCATCAAGATTAGCCTTTACCTCAAAGTCGGGTTGTAAAATTGGTTTATCGTATTTCTTAGCGTCAACATTATAGAGTATTCTGCCCAAAGGAAGCGATATTTCTAAAGATGTATTAGGCAATTGAATCGTTGAAAACTGCGCTGCAGAACAACCATCATAAGCTCCGCCACAACTCATACCTACATAAGTACCAACACCCATATTATGCAGCTTCGATACCAACAATGCCGCTGCCGAGAAAGTACCGCCATTCATCAATACATATACATTTTTATTATACCTGAACTCATCATGCGGGCGTTGCTTCTGTATATACTTACTTTCTAAAAAACCATCCTGATTTCTGATTGAAAACTCTGTATTGAGCCTTGCTGCCGCATCTCTGGCATAACCTCCATCATACTTCTTGTAATCCTGTTTGAGTTTTTTCAGACTCTCATCACGAAAACCCAGGCGATACGCATCAAATGGCTGATTAGTAAAATAGCGTAGCAGGAAAATCGAATATTCCAGCAAACCTCCTGAATTACCCCTCAGATCAAGAATCAGGTTTTCGATTTTATTCTCTTCTAGTTTTCTGAAAATCTTCTTGGTTTCGCCCTCAAAATTACCTCTGCTCATCGTATTGAAATCATACATAAAAGAGCGGACATCGACCATTGCAACCTTTTGTGATGAATCAATAACCCTGTAAGAAACCATACCTGTTGTATCTTCGTCTACATCAGGATACCTTACTTCGAGCATTTTCTCCATGAAATAAGTGTCTTTGGCTTCTATCTTTGCAGTCCTCGTTTTTTCCTGTCCTTGCTTTTTGTAAGTTATTACAAAATCGTCCTGTTCACCTTTCCATAAATAATACAATTTCCTGAACTCGCGAATAGCATAGTATTTACGGGCATCAGGATTAATGCCATCTCCGTTATAATAAGATCTTTTGGCTAAATTCTCTACAATCTTTTTAACAGGCTGGCCGTCAATTTCTACTATTTCCGTGCCACGTGTAATCTTCTTATCGGCAGAATAATTTCTTGATACCAATAGTTCATCGTTAATTAAGCGAACACTGAACGGAAAATATTTGGGTCTTTCGGAAGAAGAACTGCTCTTAGCCAGCAGACGTCGGTCAAGCATCATGTGCGTATGACCGCATCCTATTGCCTGTACCATAGGCAATAATGTAAAGTATGCCTCACGCAAGCTGAGCCTGCCTTTGATATTGCCTGCAATGGAATCATGTAAGGCCTGGTATTTTTCTTTGGAAATGTATTTGAAGGGGTCGGGATGATACTTCTCTATTTCATTTTTTAATGCAGACAAGTCTTCTTTAAGCTGCTCGCCGGAATAAGATTGGGCAAAAGCAAATAAACTACTGAATAAGAGTAATTGTGTAAGGATATAAGTAAAAGTTCTTTTCATCGCAGGCCGATTTTCTTTTTCAAATTTAATACAAAATTTGATTTTTTCAAGCATCGGCCTTACCAGGTTTTCTTTCATTTTAATCAGCTATTCAGGACAGATGCTATACTATAATGAAATTTCGACGGAAATAGTATACAATTATCCTACTATTTCTCTGAAAGAAAATCAGTGTAAAATTCATGTGAGAATCAGTTCATAAACAAAGCTTTCTGTGAAAGACCAAAACAATCGAATAACAAATTCAGTCTATAGGCTTTAGGCAGTCTCCTTATTTTTTATTAATTTTGCAGTTCAATAAAATCGTTCTTTGAACACCCATGCTTAACAGACGCCTCATCAGGATTCGTGCGATGCAAGCCTTGTATGCTTATAAACAAGCTGAGGGTGCGAATTTCCAGTTATCATTAGACCTCATTGCAGATGATTTTGCTCCGGATTTGAATTCAATGGAATTTCAGGATCGTGAGAGATTAGAGGGGTATAAAAAATTAGGACAACAATTACTTCAGGAAGCATTTTCCCGCCAGAAAGAGGATGATTATAGTGGGCCGAAAGAAGTAATGATGTCGGTAGAAAAAGCAAAAGATTTTTTTCTGCTTAAAAACAAAAAAGATATTGAGCACTATGCCAATAGAATGATAATTGAGGCCGAAAAGGTCTTCGATTTCTACTTACAAATCTTATTGCTTTTCATTGAACTGGCCAATCGTGCCGAGGCCGATGATAGAGAGCCTTCTCAATCGAAATTGTCTGATAATCAACTCATAAAAAAGCTTCGTCAGGAAAGAACGCTCGAAACACAAGCGATTCGCCGTAATGCCAATTGGAGCACCGAACAGGTGATTGTCGCTAAATTGTATCGTGAGGTGTTACGCACCAATGCTCATTATATTGAGTATTGTGCAAAAAAGAATCATACTTTAGAAGAAGACTTCTCGTTTTTAAAATACCTGCTTAAAAATGTGATTCTGAAAAATGAATTGACCTGGGAGTATTTTGAAAAACTGGACTTATACTGGATTGACGACGTTGAAACGCTACGTTCGGCAGTTACCCATACATTTCAGTCATTTGTAGAAGACGGCAAATTTAAAATTGCTCTTTTAGATGATGAATGGGAAGAAAGAAAAGATTTTTTACAAACTTTGTATCGCAAAACTATTCTGGAAGAAAAAGATTTGGAAGAAATACTGATTCCGAAGTTGAAAAACTGGGAAATTGAACGTATTTCAGAAACAGACCAGATATTATTGAAAATGGCGTTGGTAGAAATGCTCAATTATCCGAGTATTCCGATTAAAGTTACCATCAATGAAGTCATTGAAATAGCAAAAGACTATAGCACTCCTAAAAGTGGCCAGTTTGTGAATGGTATTCTGGATAGTCTTTCGAAAGAACTGAAAGATTCAGGAAAAATCCGCAAAAGTGGTAGAGGAATGTTAGACAATAAATAAATTGAATACTCCGGGCTGTAGATTTAATTTTAGCTTTGGAAACAGAATCAAATTATTATCCATTATTAAATATCCCATCAGGGACAATGGTATTATGAGCAATTCATCAAGAACATTTATTTCGTTTTTAGTTGGTGTGGCAACAGGTGCCGCTTTAGGTATTTTATATGCTCCGGATAAAGGAGAAATCACCCGTGATAAACTGTCATATCGTTTATCAAAGTACCGTGAACAATTACAGAAATTTATCAATGACCTGATTGAAAGAGGGGATGAAGTAGCCATGGAAGTAGTGGGTGGTGATAGCACAGCTAAAGCCGAAGGACAGAAAGTGGTAAGCGAAGCCCGCCAGAAAGCAGAGAAATTGCTGGAAGATGTTGAGTCTTTGATGAACCAGATAAAAGCTAAAAACTAATCAGGCAGAAAGTTTAACTATAAAATAATGAAAAAAGTACTTTTAGCGCTGTTTACTGCTGTAACTTTAGGAGGCCTGAATTTTTCGTGTAACCTTATTGATTCAAAAGGAAACATGAGCAGTGCAGATTCATTGGCTGCTGTCGCAAATGCCCCTGTGATTGAGTTTGAGCAGGAAAGTTTTGATTTTGGTACATTAAAGGAAGGTGATATAGACGAACACGAGTTTGTATTTAAAAATACAGGTAAGAGCCCTTTACAAATTCTGAGGGTTGAGGTGCAATGTGGTTGCACGGTGGCATCAAAACCGGAATCACCTGTTGGAATAGGACAAACGGATAAGATTGTTGTGCGTTTTAACAGTTTAGGAAAAGTAGGTATCAACAAGAAATTTGTAACCATTTATTCTAATGCTGTCCCACCTCAGAAGGTGCTGTCGTTTACAGCCGAAGTACTGGTTGGTCAGACACCGGATTCTGCGCAGGCAGTACTCGACAAAGTAAAAAAAGTATTGAAATAACAACCCTGAAAAAGGATAACAAAAACTACGAAAATGGTACTCTTACAAGCAACAGGTGGAAACGGAATGTTTTCAATAATAATGATGGTCGGCATGATTGCGGTGTTTTATTTCTTTATGATACGCCCGCAACAGAAAAAATCGCAGGACCAGAAGAAAATGGTAGAAGAACTGAAAGAAGGCGATGAAATAGTTACTTTCGGAGGTATGCACGGTAAAATTGTATCAAAAGACGAAACAACCGTTACGATTTCAGCTGGTGGTGGTGCCAGATTGACTTTTGATAAAACAGCGGTTGCAAAAAAGAAATAATTTAAGCTTTTTGAAATTTGAGTGAATAAATAGCCGTGCAAGCATCTTAAATTGTATGAATTTTAAAACATTAATCTTGTGTTTTTTAGCAGCTGCTATTTTCTGGCTGTTAAATGCGCTGAATAAGACGGGCTATACAACAAAGATAAATTATCCCTTAGAGATAAAATACAACGATTCACTCTATATTCCGATTAGCCCGTTGCCTAAAACAATTGGGGTAAGTTTGTCGAGTACAGGATGGAATTTATTAAAAGATAATCTCTCGTTTAATGTTTCTCCATTGGAGTATGAGATTGAAAACCCAATCAGCGAGAGGCAATTAAGTACAACGGTTTTATTAGAAAAACTTTCAGCAAGACTGAAAGACTCTAAAATAAACTATATTGTTACTGATACTATCGCGCTGAATTTTGAGAGAAAGTATACAAAGAAAGTGGCATTGAAGGTAGATAGTTCGGGAGTAGACCTGGAGAAAAACTTTGTAATAGCAAGCCTGATTAATGTCACGCCTGCAGAAGTAATTATAGAAGGCCCTGCTTCTGTTTTAAAAGATTATAAGGACACATTTTTCCTGAAAATACCTGCCAAAAATCTGGCGATTAATTTTGACGACAAAATCGCAATTCCTTTTACAAAAAAACCTTTGGTAAAAATCAGTGCCGAGAAGGCGACGGTAAGTTTTGAAGTAGCTGAATTGCTGAAGTAGTCTGATTTAATTTTTATTATTGGTAATTTTTCACCAACTTAGCTACGGGCTGATTATATAAATAATCATCCCGTAGCTTTTTCTTCAATATAGTTCTAAAAATTTATTGACCAATGCCATCAGAAACTGCACGCCGTTCGCAGGCAACGCCTCTAAAAGATGCCTTTGATGCATTTCTGAAGACTTTTAACCTGAAGTCTAAGTTCAATGAAACCTATCTGGTAGCATTCTGGGAGCGCATGATGGGGAAAATTATTGCCTCGCGCACCAAAGAACTCTACGTCAAAAATCGTGTTTTATATCTTCGCATAGAGTCATCTCCTCTTCGGCAGGAACTTTTTATGGCCAAAACCAAACTGATAGACCTTGTCAATAAAGATGTGGGCGAATCGGTAATTGACGATGTGATTTTTTTATAGTCGCCTCGCAAACCTTTTTTAGAAACTTATTTGTTAAATTGTTACAAACAATTTAACAAATACCCTAAAAATATTTTTAATGCCATGGGCAAGAAAAATGTACTCGTCGAAAATGAAAGTAACCGCCAGGATTTAGGCTTTGGTACTAAACTGACTGACCGTCGGAAAAGACTTCTTAAGGCAGATGGGCAATTCAATATAAAGCGCAGAGGGCAATCCTTTGGAGCCTGGTTGAATATCTACAATCGGTTTATCATGATGCCCTGGAGTATTTTTTTTCTTATTGTATTAGCAGTGTACCTCTTACTCAATTTTATTTTTGCCATTACTTATTATATTATAGGGGTAGAACACCTGATAGGCGTAAATATGACAAGTACACACTCTCAGTTCTGGGATGCTTTCTTTTTCAGTGCTCAGTCACTTACTACGGTGGGTTACGGTCGTATATCTCCTGACGGATTTGCTGCCAGTTGGGTATCAAGCCTTGAATCATTAACGGGGCTGATGATGTTTGCTATTGTTACGGGCCTATTGTATGGTCGTTTTTCGAGACCTAATCCTCGTATTCTGTTCAGCAAAAATGCCCTGATTGCCCCTTATCTGAATGTCAATGCACTGATGTTCAGAATGGTAAATGAAAGAAGTAATCAGTTGATTAATATGGAAGTAAGTCTGGTTTTTTCAAAGATTGAAGTGAGAGACGGAATATCAAACCGAAGGTATTATGGATTACGTTTAGAACGATCAAAAGTCAACTTTTTTCCTACAAACTGGACACTTGTTCATCCTCTTACTGAAGATAGTCCGTTATACAATGAATCCCCCGAATCTCTGGCTGCCGGCGATGCTGAATTTATGATTGCGATTCAGGGAGTAGATGATACCTTTGGCGATGGCATACATGTAAGACATTCATATGTATCAGACGAACTGGTATGGGGCGCTAAATTTACTTCGATGCTTGAAGGAGAGGGAGACGAAACTTATATATTAGATTTAAAGAAAGTAGGTGATTATGAACCTGCTGACTTGAATTATTAAACAAAAATCAGATTTGGAATCATTAATTGCACCACCAGACTTAAAAAAAGGTGATAAAGTTGCCATAGTTGCCTTAGCAAGTAAACTTAATCCGGACGATATTCAAACTGCCATTCAACTTATGCAGGAAGAATGGGACCTTGAACTTATAGTTGGTGAATCAGTCAGTGCATCTTACTACGGATTTGCCGGAACTGATGAAGTACGTGCAAGAGATTTTCAGAAAATGCTTGATGATACGTCTGTCAAAGCCATATTTTCAGCACGTGGCGGTTATGGTAGCTCAAGAATTATAGATGCTATTGATTTTACGATTTTTAAGCAAAGTCCCAAATGGATTGTTGGGTTTTCAGATATTACTGCTGTTCATAGTCATGTTCAGTCCCTAGGCTTTCAGAGTTTGCATGCTCCTATGCCTAAAACTTTTATAAGAGATGAATATTCGCTTAAAACATTACAGACATTTCTCTTTGGTAATGGGATGAGCTATGAAATAAAATCAAACAACTCAGATAGGAGAGGACAGGCTGAAGGGCAGATAACAGGAGGCAATCTATGTTTATTAGCCCATCTGATAGGCTCGCCATCGGATATTAGCTATGATGGTAAAATCCTATTTATTGAAGATATTGGGGAGTATCTGTATAATATAGACAGGATGATGATTCAGTTAAAGAGAGCAGGGAAATTGAAAAACCTAAAAGGACTGATTGTAGGTTCATTTACTGATAGTAAAGAAAATGATGAACCTTTCGGAAAAACTGCCTATGAAATCGTAGCAGATCATATAGCAGAATATGACTATCCTGTTTGTTATGGATTTCCGACCGGGCATGATACAGAAAATTGGGCAATTCCTTGTGGCCGAATGGTGAATTTAGAAGTGGGCACAACGAAATGTGTTCTGAGATTTCTATAAATAATCTTTAAATTACTACCTTGTAGAAAATAACCAACTAACACAAAACCCATGGAAATACTCTCTAAAATTCTTATTGGTGCAGTAGCCCTTGAGCATATCTATATTTTATACCTCGAAATGTTTGCCTGGACAACCAGAGGTCCGAAGGTTTTCAAAAATTTCCCCAAAGATTTATTTCCTAAAACAGTTTCCTTAGCCGCCAATCAGGGCCTTTACAATGGTTTTCTATCTGCAGGCTTAATATGGTCTTTGCTAATTACAGATGCAACATGGAGTAAAAACGTAGCTTATTTCTTCCTCGGTTGCGTAATCGTAGCAGGTATCTATGGAGCTATTTCAGCAAGTAAAAGAATCTTTGTAGTACAAGCCGTACCAGCCATTCTTGCCCTGCTTGCAACACTGTTTGCATGATAAATCTAGAGAAGAAATAGTGAACCGTCGTGATGTAATTTGTGGCTAAAAACTACATTTGTTTTGCGGAAGCAAAAAAGTATTTCTGCTAAAATTTGTCATATCTGACAAAGCACCTTACACATAATTTTCTATATTTGCATAATAGTATGCTTGCATACTTTATCGAAAAATGAGTATAGCTGAGAAAATAGAAAAATCAATTGCCTTTTTATCAGATGATTTATCGAAGCTGCAAGACCCTGTCTACATCATAGGTAGTTCGGCACTTGTGTTGGCCGGGGTTCCTTTAGAAGTAACAGACGATATTGATTTGCTGATTTCTCTGCGGGATGCAGATTTTTTGAAAAGTTGTTGGCAAACAAATAAAGTAGAGGAGTACTCACCTAATGATTCGGATAAATTCCGTTCTAATTTTGGCAGGTTTCAATGGAATGTGGTTTTAGTAGAAGTAATGGGGGATTTGGAAATATTTCATGAAGGAATCTGGCAGAAATTGCAGATAGCAGAATATTTTGAAATAAGCATCAACCAATTGACCATCAGAATACCTACCTTAAAAGAGCAGGAGCGGATATTCCGGCTTTTTGGCCGACCAAAAGATTTAGCAAAAGCAGATAAAATTATAAAGCACATA
>CALRLS020000155.1:0-10470 GCA_943368815.1 Cyanobium sp. NIES-981 | reverse complement strand
CATGAAGCTAACTTAATTATTTCTAGTCTCCTCCGCAAAAGCAAAAGTCTTAATTATTAAATCATTAAATCTTAAAGTACTGAAGCTTGTCTAATTTTAGATAACGTATTTTTGCAAAAAAACTTAAAATGAAAGGAAAATTTATTGTGGCAATTATTGCCGGAGTTTCAGTATTGTCTAGTTGCAACAAAGAGAAGGCTATGACACCTGACGAAGTTATTTACCCTGCCATAGCAACGGATAAACATCCTAAAGTACTAACAACAACCCCCAATGGTATCACACTAAATAATGGAGGTTATGGGTCATCAATGGTGCAAGACCCTACTGACAAGGCAGTGTTTTACCTGCTTACTGACAGAGGCCCGAATGTAGCTGAAGCAGCCACAAACAGTATTATGATTGCAACTCCGGATTTTGTACCCCAAATTGGAAAATTTCGCTTAAAAGGAGATTCGCTTACATTAGAGTCTGTTATACTTTTAAAAAACAGCAGTGGCATAAACCTTAATGGTCTTCCAAACCCTGTTGGTGCAGGATCTACCGGCGAAAACCCTTTCGACATTACTAATAAGCCACTTTCTACAAGCATTGATGGCCTGGACTCAGAAGGTATGGCAATGGCCGCAGATGGTAGTTTTTGGATTAGTGACGAATACGGTCCACATCTGATACATTTTGACAAAACCGGGAAAACAATAGAGAAAATAAATCCATTTTCATCTGGCAGAAAGTTGCCTTTGGTATTGGCAAAACGTCGTCCTAACAGAGGTATGGAAGGACTTACTATTACACCTGATGGAAAAACGCTTGTAGGTATTATGCAATTTCCTTTGTATAACCCGTCTTCTGCTGCTGTTGCCAATTCATTGGTAATTCGTATTGTTACTTTTGACATTACATCGGGCGATACTAAGCAATTTGTGTACATGATGGACAATACAACTTTACAAGCGGTAAGCGAGATAACAGCCATTGATAGCAACAACTTTCTTGTGTTGGAAAGAGACGGCTTATTTGCAACTGATGCCAATAAAGCCACAGTTTTCAAAAAAATATTCAAGATTAGCCTGACTGGTGCAACAGATATTTCAGATGCTGCAAATGGTGTAAATGGAAAGTTATTTGGCGGAAAAACGGTAGAAGAATTGAAGGATGCCGCAACGCTCACAAGCAACGGTATTGTGCCGGTTACAAAAACATTGATAGCCGACCTTATGAAAGACATACCAACTTTATACCCACATGACAAGGCCGAGGGCTTGGTAATCATTAATTCAACTACAATTGCGGTGTCAAATGATGATGATTTTGGTATTACCGGAGCCAACAAGGTATATCAGAAAAAAGTACTTGCAGGTAATGGCAAGGTGGATGGAAACGGTATTTATTTTATAAAACTTACCACGCCTTTGTTTTAAAATATTTTAAATTACAGAATGAAAAACCAGCTTCTATGCAGCTAAGGGCTATGTTTTTTAAACTGTTGTCAAGTCAAATTGGAATGAGTTAATTAAAGTCATCAAAAAGGTAGCCGTAAAACTACCTTTTTGATGACTTTTTCTTAAAAAATACTATCTGTAATTTCTTTCGCACGACCTCGTGGTGTTGTAATTAAGGCCGCCGTAAAAGTATCATATTTTGAAGATTTAGCTATTTCTTTACCTACATTGTCTTTTAAAATTACAAAATACCCATTTTCTTCTTCTATTATTTCATACTTTGCGTTGGCCTTTGAAGAGCAAGGAGACTCTGAGGTTTCTGTTTCGGCATAATCCCCTAACATTGCTTTGGGCAACCACATTCAGGAGACCCTGCCGAAACAATTAATACTTAACATATTGTTTTTTCGTTAGCATGAAGCTAACAATTACCAAAACCAATGTATTTGAGCTTTTGTCCTTTTTGTCAAATGCTGTTTTAAAATTAAGTGCTACAAATTCTTTTCCTAATACTGTTGGTGCGTTAAGTACAATTGCGTTGTCTTTGAACTTTTTTTTGATAATGTTCTCCATTATTTCATTTGCCGTTTTTTATAAAATAGTCCACCCAAAATTGAAATTGGCGCAAAGATAAAAATTGCAAGTAACTGCGTCCAATCATTACCATCTGATTTGAAAAATGAAAATGTCGCAAAACCTGCGATAATAAAAGCAAGTATATAATTTATTTTCAAGTCTGATGTCTTTGCAATTAGTTGCGTAATAAGTCCTGAAACAAATGAAAAAAAAGCTCCATATATTGCTGTCAAAATTATAAAAGAGTTTGTTGCGTCTGAATGAGGGGCTTGTCCTGAAATTTTAAAAAGTGCAAGTGATGAGATAACGAAAATTGCGTAAGCTACGATTATACTTAAAATTTTTCTTGTCATAATTATGTCAGTTTATTGTTTCTAGTTGGATCAGTCAGTACAATTACCACTAGCGGTGGGCAGCTTGGCGAAGGCACGGCTTTGTAAAACCTGCGCTGGATTTAGTACAAAAATTGATAGAAGCACTAAAGTCGAATGTAGCACTTCTATAGCGTTTTTGCCAAACTGCTTGTTAGCGGCTCGTTGTTGGATTTCTTACAAATTCAAGTGGCTCCGAATTGGGCATATACACAGTAATTGACCTGATTTTTTTGTTGCTATGATTTACTTTAAAAGAAAGGTGTTCGGCACCTAGGAAAAAGTTGAGATGAGCTTTAAATTCATTGTCTTTCTGATGCTCGATTGACCCGGAAAAATCATAATAGGTTAAATTGAATCTGAAATTGGATTGTTTTGAGATGGTTAAATTACCGTAGGCCGGATGACTATATATACCTTCAATATCCTTAATATTATTTAAAACAGTATCATTCTTTATTTCATATACTTCTTTTACTTTTTCAAAAGGCTTTGATGTTTCATCTATAAATTTATCCAATCCTGCAATCCGTTCCGTATTCCCTTCCAAAAAAATATTTACGGCATAAGTCATTAGTGCATTCGGAAGGTTGGATTGCTGGTTAGTCAATACAACAATTCCGAAGCCTTTTTCAGGGCTAAAACAAATAATTGAACGCTGTCCGGCAGTACTTCCGCTATGAAAAACTATTCTTTTTTTTGTATTTATTTCCCAACCAATTCCATAGAATACTTCCTCATCAGGATACCGAATCGTAAGCGGCATTGTACTTCTGCTGAAATGGTCTTCACTCAATATTGTTTTGTTGTTAAAAGTTCCTTTATTCAAAAGCATTTGAAGCCATTGGGTCATATCATCAATTGTTGAAGAAATTGAGCCGGCAGAGTTGTAATTATCAATATTCACGTTCGGGATTATCTCCTTTCCATCAGGGGCATAACTGACTGTGTTATTTCTATATGATTGAAAATTATCCATCGTTGTATAGGAATTTTTCATTCCCAAAGGGCCAAAGATATTTTCATTAATTAGCTGATTCCAACTCTTACCACTTACTTTTTCTTCAATCAAGCCAGCTACGACATACATTTGATTATTATAAAGAAAATTCTCTCGGAAACTTCCCTTAAAACTTAAGTATTTCAATTTTTCTAAAATTCCTTCACGTTGAAGATGTGGGCCATACATCAGATAATAATGTTTGTCAATCCCTATTTTGTGAGTAAATAAATCCTGAAAAGTTGCATTCTGGGTCGCATACTTGTCACGAAGTTCAAAATTTGGTAAATAGTGTACAATCTTTTCGTTCCAATTAATTTTACCCTGTTCTTCCAACTTAAACGCAACAACTCCAGTGAATGCTTTTGACAAAGAGCCAATTTGGAAAAGTGTACTATCATTAACAAGTAACCCATTATACCTGCTTCTTACGCCATACGTTTTTTTTAAGATCAATTTATTGTTGTGGAATATGGCAATTGCCATACCCGGATTATTTGTTTTTTGTCTTAATGTATCCGATACCTGTAAAAAGAGGTTTAGTTTGTCCTGAGTTGTTAGATTGTCTTTAGTTTGTCCAAAAATGTGATTGAATTGAAACAGGATAATGAAAATTATTAGTCGTCTCATAAATTATTTGAATTATACCAACAAGTTATTTTGTTTTGTCTGTCCGAATAATGTTCTATATTGATTTAAGAAATTATATCTTTTTGATTTTTTGATAGTTTCAGTCCCCTCAGAGTCTTCCGGGTGCGTTTGCCTTTGAAGAGCAAGGAGACTCTGAGGCTTTTTAGCGAAAGAGTCTCCTTACATTGTTTTAGGCGACCTCACCCGGGAGGTGCTGCCGAAAGAGTAAAAAAATAATCCACTGCAAACAGCTCTCCTGATTATACCCATTCTACTCCACTCCCATCGTCAGCTTTCTGTGATTCAGTCCCCACATAAGCATACTATCTATCACCTCAGATAGTTTTTTGCCCGATTCAGTGAGTTCGTATTCTACCAGAACAGGCATGGCATCATACACCACCCGTTTCACCATGCCATTGAGTTCAAGCTCCTTTAACTCTTTCGAGAGCATGCGTGGTGTTATCCTTGGAATATTTCTTTGAATTTCAGTAAAACGTTTGATACCAAAAATCAATGAACCCAAAATGGGCAGTTTCCATTTTCCGGTCAATACATTCAAAGTATCATTAAGTGCCAGCACAAACTGCTCGGGGCATGATTTCACCTCAGCAAAATCCATGATTGTTTTAGATAATGTCATTCTATTTTTCTGCTTTTGCTATACTAAAATACATCGCTATACTTTAGTATAGCACTATACTAAAGTATATCACTATATTTTATATAGCAAATATAGCTACTTTTGCATCAATAAAAAAAGCTTACATTCAAAAAACACAAACAATGATTTTAATAACAGGTGCAACAGGGCATTTCGGTGCTGCAACAATTGATTCTCTTTTGAAAAAAGGCATTTCTGCCAATAATATTGCAGCTTTGGTAAGAGACGAAGCCAAAGCAGGAGATTTAAAAGCCAAAGGAATCTCGATTCTTACCGGCGATTACGATAACTACGATTCATTAGTAAATGCTTTCAAAGGAATTGATAAATTACTATTCGTATCGGGCAGCGATGTAGTAAACCGTGGGCAACAACACGATAACGTAGTAAATGCTGCTAAAGAAGCAGGTGTCGGCCATATAATCTACACCAGCTTTGTACGTAAAAATGAAACAGAAACTTCGCCTGTTTATATTGTTGCCAAATCTCATCTTTCTACTGAAAAGGCGCTCAAAGAAAGCGGCCTGACTTATACTATCCTCCGTAATAATATCTATGCCGATTACATCCCAATGTTTATCGGACAGAACGTAACCGAAACAGGTATTTTCTTCCCTGCAGGAGATACCCCTGTAGCTTTCACGCTACGCAACGATATGGCTGAGGCAGCAGCGAATATCCTGACAAGCGAAGGCCATGCAAACAAAGATTATCTGATATCGAATACTGAAGCGGTGACGTTCCATGATATTGCCGGAATCATCAGCGAAGCGTCAGGAAAAGAAGTAGGCTATATAAGCCCGGACTCAGAAACATTTGTTGAGGTACTGACCAAGGCAGGACTTCCGGCTGAAATGATAGGCGTAACGGCAGGCTTTGCAGAGGCCTTCAAACAAGGGGAATTCTCTTCTACCGAAACAGATTTAGAAACACTATTAGGCCGTAAACCCGGTTCTGTGAAGAATTTTCTGGTTGGGGTTTATGGGCATTGATTTTTTGTCTTGACTTTGTTGCGACAATTGTTAGTTAGAAGCATAGCAATCGTCGCTTCAACATTCAAAACAGTATTCATTCGGTGTGTCAAATGGCTGACACACCGAAAAGAATTTAGAGTTTGGTTCTCAACAATGTGTGAATCCTGCAAATATTATAAAATATTGTATAACACATCAGGACATTTAAAATACCACCTTTGTAATAAATCAGACGTAAGCCAAAATATGAAAACTTTACTCATCAAACATTCCGATGACCTCATTTTTCTCTGTCTGTTTACGGTTATTATCGACATCAACGCATTTACACTTTAATATACATTATCCACAGTTCTTCTTCACAATAAAAAGGAGTAAATAATAAAAAATATGAAAAACACAACTGGTAAGTCCACACAAAACAAAATCACACTCTTTGGCATTTTGACACTTGTAATGATGATTTCATTTACATCGTGCAGCAAAAAAGTATCATTTCTTAATTCATCGGTTGTTCCGGCTGCCCGTGGCTATGTTGAATTAAGAACCGACAAAAACAAGAATAATGTCATTGAGGTTCACGTGACAGATCTGGCGGAAGTTCAAAGACTACAACCCGCCAAACTAACTTATGTAGTATGGATGGTAACCGATGAGGATATAACAAAAAACCTTGGTCAGCTAAAGAGCTCAAGCAGCATGATGTCGAGGCTGTTAAAAGCATCTTTCGAAACGGTTTCTTCCTTCAAGCCAACAAAGATTTTCATTACGGCTGAAGACGATGCAAGTACTCAATATCCGGGACCACAAGTAGTTTTATCAACAGACACTTTTAGCAGATAATTCTGCTTTGCTGTTTGTTGAGTATCAGGCAATAATAGCAATATTTATCTGCGCGTTTACCCCATTCAACCACATAGCCTGGTTTCTGAAGAGCTTGTACGCATATTCATGGTAGGTTTTATGCCTATCCGGATGATTACCTGTCACTGGCATGATATTTTACTATTAATGCATGAGCGCATATTAATAAACCCGTAGTGCATTATTCCGGAAGCTCGGTCTATGCTTAATTTCACTGACCACAGCGGATCGTTTCAGTCGTAGATACTCTCCAAATTTAATATAAATAATTCCTCATGTAATGCGAGTTAATTAGTAAATTTACAGTACTAAATCACCGTAATCTGATTATCTCCTGACTAATCGGATTCTTTGTATTTGGTGCAGGAAGAATTATTTGTGTATTGCATATTATTACAGTAGTTACAATTAACTGTAAAACTCATTAAAGGAAATTACGTCATCACTATAAATAATAAACCAGAACAACCATGAACTCAGTTAAAGTATTAGCAGGTGTATTGGCAGGTCTTGCCGCGGGTGTAGTAGTGGGCATTTTGATAGCTCCGGAAAAAGGCTCACGCACAAGAAGACAAATTAAAGATAAAGGTGAAGACTACGCCGATGAGCTTAAAGATAAATTTGACGATTTTGTTGACTCTTTGAACAAAAAATATCAAAGCACAATACACAAAATAGAAGGCATTGGCAGCAACGGTAAAACAAAAAGTGAAGAAGTAAAAGTGAAATAGTCTGAATTTTTCAAATACCGGGCCATGGTATGAAAATCGTTCATACCATGGCTTTTCAGTTCCCTCAGAGTCTCCCGTGTGCATTGGCCTGTGAGGAGCAAGACTCTGAGGCTTTTCCCTAACGGCGGAGTGCCCTTAAATTGCTCTGGACAACCACACACGGGGGCTCTGTAGAAACAGTAACTTCAATGAGTGTTTAACCCGAACTCTCGTTATATCTACGATTGAAACTTAGTTTTTAATATGCTCTATTTTTAGACTTTATTCGCATTATGTCCAAAAGTACAACTGCCCATCTTTCCCTTTTTCTACCCAACCCTCAACGAATTTGTCAGCAAACCAAACAGGCATATACGGGCATTCGTCAATATAGAACCAATAACTGCCTATTTCTTTCATCCGATTCTCTTCCGGAAAAGATTTTTTAAATAGCGATATATGTTTTTCTATGTCTTCTTTGGGTAAAATAAAATCCAGATGACGTTTATTATTTTCTGCCAACAGAAATTTATCCGTTTTTACAAAATATTTGACTGCAAATAAGAAATTATCAATTGCCTCCTGATATTTCTCATAAGGATAAAACGAAACCCATAAGCTATGAAGGGAAGCAAAACGCGAATCTTCATAAAACTCTAATAATTCACTTTCATCTACCATATTTTACTATCTGAATTATATCTATATCAACATTTAATAATTGGATGCTAAGAATCTTAAATAATATATTTTCTTTCTAAATAAGTACCTTATAACTTTGAAATTTTATACTTTAAACTAAATCAATTTGAAGCTAAATCAACAATAAAATCTCTAATAATGATTATAAATATTAAATCCTATTATCAGAATTGCTTTCTATTGATTTATACCTCCTCCCAAACCAAAAAGGGTGAAGTAATATGTTTATCTATTAAGTTTATTTGTGAAAAATCAAGCTCTGTTTTAAAAATTAGCATTATTTCTTTAAATTCACTAGGTAAATTCTCGAAATTGAGAAAATTTAATGGAGTTGCTACCAAATGGTATGCTGAATTATTTGCATTTACTGTAAGGGTTTTAGTAAAAGATGTTATTCCTCTTTCTGCCATAAAAATATAATCTTTTAAATAACCTTTTTTACCAGCACTCAATTTTATTCCATCTAAGAAGACATCGAGGGTGGGGTTTATAATAACATCTGAAACTTTTGGAAGTCCTCTAAAATATTGATTTAATAATTCCATATTCGCTAAATTCTTCGCAATAATTTCAGGAACTAATCCTCCACCTGATGCAAAATGTATAATCTTTTTATCCTTGGAAAGTATAAACCAATCCAAATCATAAATTTCATATAAAAACTTTTCCTCCATTGCTTATTTCTTTTGAAATATATCTTTACAATTTTCACACATTTTTTTTACACTTTAGTCCCCTCAGAGTCTCCCGAGCGAATTGGCCTGTGAAGAGCAAGGGGATTTCTGAGGCTTCCCTAGCGGCAGAGTCCTCTTGCATTGCTTTGGGCAACCGAACTCGGGAGACTCTGCTGAAAAGGTAATACCCCTCACTATTAATCAGGACATTATCGGCTACATTGTAGGCTTTAAAGCCTGTTACTCTCTTGGTTTTATCATCGTACTCCCAGATAGTTTTGGTAGTAGCCGACGCTGTTTTCAAGACAAAAGTTTTAATAGCCCCTTTTAATTGATTGCCAGCAGGAGTATTAATCAATTCATCCGCACAGCCCCATAGTATGCTGAGGGTAATGATTAATATGGGTAGTTTTTTTAGCATTATTTGTGTTTTATTTGCTTAAAGTAATGTTTAATCTATAATCTCAAAATGGTATAAGCTATTTGTTATTTAGATAGTTTCAGTCCCCTCAGAGTCTCCGTGTGCATTAGCCTGTGTAGAGCAAGGGACTCTGAGGTTTTTCACTAGCGGCAGAGTCTTTTAGATTTGTAAATGAAAAAGCAAGATGTACAAAACCAAGACAGTTTATCTTTGATAAGATTAACAATTATAGAAGTTGTGGGGGGTAGGGAAACTAATTAGAGTCATAGGCTTCGAGCCTATAAGGGGATATAGTCCTACCCTCACTACTTCGATAGCGAACACAAATAGAAATTCAGGGCTACCGACCCTATTATTAAAGACATGTGTCAATCTATCGAAACCAACTTCTTATTCTTTAACTATTACAAAGATATGAAAACCAAGACATTATTTTTAGGAATGGACGTGTCAAAATTGACAATTGATTACTCGTTGATTGATTCGATGGACAAAGTTCTTTTAAATGGCCAGATTGACAATACTGCAAAGGGCATATCTGGTTTACTAAAAACCCTGAAGAATGCAGGGTACAAAGACTTAGGCTCGATATTATTTGGGATGGAAAACACGGGTATCTATTCAAATCCATTTAAGGTTTATGCTGTCGAAAAAGGTTTGGATTTGGTCGTATCCAATGCCTTAGACATTGCTAACTCAAAGGGTATTAGGCGAGAGAAATCAGATAGTGCTGATGCGTATCTAATTGCCCAGTATTTAAGAAAAAATCTTCCAACAATCAGGATATATAAACCTGATAATGAAGTGGTTGTAAAGATGAAGCGCTTACAATCTGCACGACAATTATTGCTCAAACAGAAGCATCAGATAGAACGCCATGTCAATGAAATGAAGGGATTTGTTTCTACAAAAGACCATGCTTCTTTAAAGAAGACCTTACAGGATTCAATAGCAGGATTAGCCAAAAGTATTGCCAAAATTGATAAAGAGTTGGATGAAATAGTCAAAGAAGATCCGCAAGTTGACAACAACAAGGATTTGATTGAAAGTATTCCGGGTGTTGGCAAACAAACCGCCATTGCCCTAATTACCGCAACTAATAATTTTGAAACAATTTCTGACCCAAGAAAAATTGCTTGTCATGCAGGTGTGGTACCATTTAAAAAAGAATCAGGGAGTAGTCTTAAAAATACGCCAAGAGTTTCACATCTGGCTAATAAGAAACTAAAGCAAGCACTGCATATGGCGGCGCTATCTACGGTCAAATGGTGTCAACCTATTAAGCAATATTATGAAAGAAAACTTGCCGAAGATAAAAGCAAAATGTCGGCTTTGAATGCTGTTAGAAACAAGATTTTGCATATAGTTTCGGCACTGATTCGTAAACAAGAAAAATTTAACTTTTCCTTGAACTAATTCTTTGTCTTTATCATAGAAATCCC
>CALRLS020000154.1:0-10508 GCA_943368815.1 Cyanobium sp. NIES-981 | reverse complement strand
GAATAAGTTTTAGCAAGAAGGGGGAGTTTAGCATAGCTAACTCGTTGATAATCAGAGAATTATCAAAACGCAATTACCCCAAGAAAGTATAATCGTTTGATTATCAATGAATTAACTTACCAAAAAGTACCCTTTCTGCACTAAAACATGAAAAATGAAGCCCGATTGGCCAAAATAACGATTGATGAACGTATTGTTAAGGAAGTAAAAGAAACCGTTGAAAATTTGAATAAAGTCAATGCGGAATCCATCCTGCCAACACTCACCGAAAAGGATAAAACCCATCTTAAAACTAAGTTTGTGAATGGTAAATTAACGAATCAGGTTCAAAAATTAACCATGAAAATGTTTACTGAAACGGCTTTAAACTACTTCATTAAACACAAAATTGACCCTCGTTTTTTTGATGATTCAGATAGTTTAGCCAATCAAGTAGTGCGTTTACGTAACCAGATTTTTTCCTTTTTACAGGTGCAAGAACGCCAATATTTAATTCCCCTAAATACGAATTTAGCTGAGTTGAAACAGAAAAACTCACCTCTGTCAATAGATGGAAACAATCATTCAACTCGACAAATCTTGGCTTATTTGGTTTCATTTGCCAACTTATATTTTGAAACGTTGGAAATGGAAAAAGACGAAGTTGAGCTACTGAAAACAAGGCTTGATTTATTTTACCAAGCCACTTTAAAACAATTGGAAGCACAAACCTAAGCACTTATGTATTCAAAAATAATCAATCCTGCAAAGCATGGAAATGTGACATTCGACAATAAAAGCAGTGCCTCAAGATTGGGGAATTATCTCAACAAAGAACCTTCATCCAAACAGGAAAAAGGAATTTTCTTTAATGTTCAGGGTGATTTTGATAGAAAACAGATGGTTGAAAGCATTGATAATAATGTGAAAGGCTTGACTCAAAAAGATGATAAATTTCATTCGTTGGTCATTGCTCCGTCGGCAAAAGAGTTAGAACATATCGGCAATGACCAAACAAAACTGAAAGCATTTACAATTGCTTGCATGGAAAAATATGCAGCTAATTTTAATTTGGTCGGCACTCCGATGGGCGGCACTCCGCAAATTTCAGGCAAAATGCTATCCGAAAAAGATTTAGTTTGGTTTGCCACCATTCACCAAAACCGAGCTTACAAAGGAACTGATTTAGAGGTTTTGAACGGTGAAAAGAAATCTGGCGATTTGAAAGAAGGTTTACAAACACACATTCACGTGGTAGTTTCAGCAAGAGATCGTGAGCAGAAAATTACACTAAATCCTAACACATCAAACAGAAACCGCTTTAAAATGACAGCTTGGTTTGAGGCAAACCAGCGGCAGTTTAACCAACAATTTGATTTCAAACCGGACCAAAAAGAAGTAAGTCAGCCAAAAGATAAAACTACCTATTTTATCCTTTGGACTGAAAAGAAATTACAGCTATTAGAGAAACTCGGCATCAATGATAAGCAAATCACTGAAATTAGAAATATTGCCAAAGCGAAAAATAACAGTAGCGATTTTCGTAAAAACCTGAGAGAAGTTGTGAAAGAGGTTAGAGCTAAAAGTAAAAATCAATCGCCGAGAGAAGCAGTGATTTTGCCCCAACAAATTAAATCTCTAAACGATTCAACCTCTTTCAAAAGCAAGTCTGAGCTTGACTTATCGCCACCGAGTAAATCATTTTTAAGGTGAATTCAAATCTTTTCAACACTTCTTTTCCACCATTGTAACCGAAGAATTTAATCAAAACCAAGGGCAATCTCCAAAAAGGAAACGAAATAAAAGGAAAGGCTTATCTCAAAACAACAGTAATCAAGAAATTTCTATGTAATAATATTTTCAATTAGATAGGTTCATTATGAAAAATGAAAAATTGTTTTTCTGGACAATTACAATAATGCTAATGAGCTTTGTTTTTGGGGAAGCATTTATTCGGTATTTTGTGGAAATGAAATCAATCCCGTTTGCACTGACTACTCGATTTGTTTTGTACTATAATACTTACGGAATTTGGGTGCGATTTGGTAGCTTTTCTACCCTTTGGGTGTTCTTTTATACAAGTCGAAAACAATCACTGGCCGAGAAATACGCTGTTATGCCCAGAAAAACGCTTAGTCAAGAATATGCTAAATATTTGATTATTACTTACATCTTGTGTGCTATAATTGGTCTATTTGCCATCTATTTGCCGTTTCCGTGGCTAACATTTTTAATCTATTTAGCAGTTTTTACACTCGGTTTTCTATTTTCATACTTCCCTGTCAAAGAAATTGAGAGAGTACAAACTGACCGAAAAAGAAATGAAACCAAGTATTCTTTGTATTTAAAAGGAGATAATAATAAATGGGTAAACATCACCAACCCATTTCGTGGAATTTTGGTCATTGGGTCAAATGGTGGTGGTAAGACTGTTTCAACGGCTGAGCCTTTTATTGAGCAATTTGCTCAGAAAAATTACACAGGAATTATCTATGATTACAAATTCCCGACTCTATCCGATATAGCCTATCTGCATTTCTCGACCAAAAGAAAAGTCGATTCTGGTGAATTACAGCCAACTTTTTACGTGGTTAATTTTTCGGACATTAGCAAATCGCACCGCTTCAATCCTTTGAATCCCAAATATCTGAAAAGTCAGATTTATGCGACTGAGTTTGCCAAAGCATTAGTGGTCAATTTTAATACAGAATCGAATCAAAAAACCGACTTTTGGGTAAAATCTTCTACTGCATTTTTGACTGCTATTATATGGTTTCTGAAAAAACATCATCCGCTATATTGCACGATTCCGCATTTGGTGAGCATCATTACGGGCTTTTCTTACCGAGATACAATGGCAATGCTTGAAACCGACGATGAATGTGCCAAAATCATTCGTTCGGTACTGACAGCTCGTGATGAAAGAGCAGGCAATCAATTATCGGGCGTAGTGAGTTCTTTACAAATTGATTTTGCCACTTTAAACGACCCAAATTTAACTTACGTATTGTCGGGAGATGATTTTGATTTGAATATCAATGACCCGAAGCATCCAAAAGTTGTTTGTGTAGGAACTGATAATCACATTGCAGCGGCACTTTCTCCGATTATTTCTCTGATATTTTCGGTAACACTTAAACAAATGAATGAACAAAACAAACATCATTCATTTTGTTTATTGGATGAAGCTGCACAAATCAATATTCCTCGTTTATCGAATGTGCCAGCGACCTGCCGTAGTAATAAACTTTCGGTAGTGTTTATGGCTCAGAATTTAACACAAATCGAAGATAAATATGGCAAAGCCGAAACGGAATCTTTGTTCGCTAATTTAAATTACCAGTTTTTCACGAGAACTACCGTATTTTCAACGGCAGATTATATTTCAAAAATGATAGGAGAAACTAAATTAATTGCCAAAAGTGAGAACCAAAGTCATAGTTTAAAAGGTCTAAATTCAACAAATAATTCAGTCGGAGATAATTTTTCAGAAGTTGAAAAACGTGCCGTAAAACCACAAGATGTTTTAAATCTCCAAGCGGGTGAGATTGTAGGGATTAGAGCCATCGAACCAAGCGATTTGAAAGCAGGAACGGTAATTCCAACTTTCAAAATGAAAGTGATTCGAGAGGTGTTTTCTACTATTGATGGGAAGAATGGGACGTATCGAAAAGATGGTTCTTTTCAAACAAATAGCAAACCAATTCCAAGTTTCAATACTCAATTTGACAACGAAAAATTGACAAATAAAATCACTGAAGATTGCAGAAAAATGCTCTATATTTCGTAAATTGATTATTCAAAAAAAGCTCTAAAATGGACACATTTATAAAAATATTAAAATTCATTCTCCGTGCAATATGGGCAATATTTGTATTCTTCGTGAAGGCCTTCTTCACGATTGCGGGAATAATCCTCTTAAATACTCAGAAATCGGATAAAGGATTTTACAAGGAGGTGGAAGAAAAGGGAAATTATACTGGTATGTATGATTGAATCTTATACAATGGAGTATTAGGAATCATTAGTCACACCTACCTACAGCACAAAACTTTGCCCAGCAATACCTTTCAGCACAGCTCAAATTTTGTTGGGGGCAATGCACAGGCTTTTTGCCATTCCGAAAAGGAAACCGTTATTGCACGAGATAGAGACAGAGATTTAAACTTGAATTTCATTGCACCTACTAATGAACCAACTTGTTCTCATACTTTTGCAACACTTTTGTTTATACTTTTTCCAAAATAATTCGTACTTGAAGCATTTCCATATCTATTCTCCAGAGGACTATCGATCCAGCGGTATGCAAATTGATTTAGTTTTTTTACAATCGTTGGCTCTGTGTTTGTCGCCATTATAAAAAACGGAATCAGAATAGTGGCGAAAGTACCTGTACAGATGTAAGACTTACAGGTAATCAAGTTCAAAACTTGGGTTACTTTTATGCCTCAATTGGTGAATTTGGATTATGTTGTTACTAAAATGATTCATACTTGTGGCTTTTATTTGGTTTCACGAAGGTAGAAGTTCCTAACAATTTCTCGACAAAACCTTACTACTTTATAGTGAAAAACCTATCAGGAAACCCAATTCAATATACTGATAAACTGACAGGTGTAACCGCCACGATATTTGCTCAAAGCCAAAGATAATTTTATGTAGAGCTTATTTCTAAGCAGATTTGGGCTGTCTAAAAATATCAATGAACATAATTATTCGTATTTTTTTGAAAATTTAAAGATGCTGGAAGCATCTTTAAATTTTGTTTTACATTCCAATAACACTCAATAACACTTCTTTAAATTATCCTTTGTACTTTTGACAAAAATTAAATCATCTAAAGTTATGAACAAAAGGAAATATTATTTTATAATTTTTATTGCTTTAGCAATTTTAGGCTTTTGGTATTTTTCAAAAGAGAAAAATACAGGAGAAGAGAAAGTTAAAATAACCATTTTGGGTGAAAATAGCTCAACAATTCAAGCCATGATGAATCTTGAAAAGGATTATGAAGCTCGAAATCCTAATACAGATTTAGAATTCAAACCAAACACATTTGATGATGCATTTACTAAGTCTAATCAAGATTTTGCAAATAAAACTGGGCTGTATGATGTTGTTATGCAATATAATTTTTCGCTTGCCTCATTTGAAAACAATGATTATGTGTATAATATTAGCGAATTATCGAATAACGTACCTGCAAATTTAAGGGCTTTCGAAAAGGATCTGTATCCAAATAACTGGAAAGAAGTAGGATATTTCTACAAAGATGAGAAAAAGCCTGAATTAGGAGAAGTACAAGTCGCATATCCATTTTCTGCACATTCAATGTTATTGATGTATAACAAAGAAATGTTCGAGTCTGAAGAAAACAAGAAAAACTATAAAACTCAATATGCTAAGGATTTGACTATTCCCACAACTTGGGATGAATTTTATACAGTTTCTAAATTCTTTACTAAAAAAGAAACTGGTACTTATGGTGTTTGTATTGGTGGTGCAGCAGGTGGATTTCTTTACTATGACTTTATGAATTTTGTATATAGTATGGGAGGAGAAGTGCTTGATAAAGAAATTGGATGGAAAGGCGATGCCAATACGAAGGTACTTTTGAATTCCCCAGAATCATTGAAAGCCTTAAAGCTATATGTCAGTTTAAAGCCATTCAATGCAGGGAATTTTGTTACAATAGATCAATATGAGCCAATACGACTAATGAAAGAAGGAAAAACCGCCATGACAATTGTTTGGAGTGATTTAATTTACCCTGCAATTAAGACTGCAAATGGATTCGACAAAAGGTTTGGGTTTTCTGAAATTCCAGGTAACAAATCAATTTTTATTGGAGGGGCGTATTTTATAAGTAAAAGTTCTAAACATCCTAAAGAAACTTATGAGTATCTTGTTGATTTGCTTCAACCACAAAATCAGGTTAAGTTGGCTAAAATGGGTTTATGCCCAGCTTCGAGAAGTACTTATGATAACCCAGAAGTACAAAGCCTACCTTATATGAAAGCTCTTAAAAAATCAATAGAGCGAGGCGGTGTCATCTTAGAAGCTGGACCCGATGCAAACATGATTAGTGAAGTGATTACTACTTATGTGCAGAAATGCTGGAACAATGAGATAAGTCCCGAATTGGCATTGCAAAAAGCTCGACAGGAAATTGAAGCAAAAAGAAAAGAAATTTTTTCAAATATTGTGAAAAAATAAATATGGCATTCGATTCCAAGGCGAAAGAGATAATATACAAATTGTCTCTTTCTGCATTCTTACTTGTATATATTATTTATTCTTCTCCATTCTTGAGTAGCTTATTTGAAGGAAATAACTACTTAAAATATCTTACACAAAAAGATGATGGGATAATCACTCCAGTTATCCGAAGTCTTGTTTATGCAATAACACAGTCCTTTTTCACTATTTTAGTAGCATTATTTTTTTCCACCGCTGCTGTAAGAATATCAATCTTGTCAACAAAAGGTTTATTGATGAGCCTGTTACTTATACCAACTATCTTGGGGAACATTTCGGTGGCATTTGTTTGGAAAATGTTGATTATTGATTCAGACTTTGCATTTAATAATTCCAATAACACCTTTTTGACACTTGGATTTATCCAATTTTGGCAATATGGCACTCTATGTACATACTTGTTTTGGTTAAACCAACAAGGTATATTTCAGTCAATCTGGGATTATGCAAAAGCAAATCATTTATCAAACTTTGAAAAAATAAAAGACATCATTTTGCCTAAACAGAGGAATCTATTTATACTTCTATATATTCTTTGTTTTATTTTTTCTTATTATGAAGAATCCAAAATTCATTTCATCTTTAAAGCATCCAGAGGCAATAATACCGAATTAATTAATCAATGGTTAAATCGTACATATCAATCTGACTTACTAAGTAGTAATGCAATTGCATTTCACAATTTATCTCAATTTGGCTTTATTTCAATATTAGCTGCCTTAATCGGATTAATTATTTCGGTAATATTTATTTACATTGTTTATTCAAAGTTAATAGTGAATCGAATATCCATAAAGTTTGACGTACACAAAACAAATCTATTTGGAAATATAAGTATTGTATCATTTTCACTATTTGTCGTTGTTCCTATTATTTTTGTCTTTTTCAAACAAGCCACCAACTTTAAATTAGAAATTGATAAGTTACTTTTTCCTTTATTTTTGACTTTTATTGCTTCATTTATTGCGACTTGCATCGCAATATGTTTTGGAATATTAGCTCGTATTACTTTTTCTCAATTCCTTTCAAACTTCAATTTTCGTTCTTTAGCTTTTTTGATTACTCTTTTTCTGATGTGCCTAATACCACCTACATTAGTTTTTGTTACAGGTTTTAAATGGATGCAAATCATAGGTTATCTTTCAGATAATACTATTTATATTTCATGGATAATAGGACACATTATTATAGTTTTCCCTTTACTCACAAGTTTCACAATTATTACCCATTTTAGAATCAAAAATGATACAATCAATTTCTTGGATGTTCATCGCCTCAATTTTTTTGAAAAAACAAGAGACCTTTTTTTGTTACCTTTTAGTGCCGACTATTTATTGACTTTTATTTTGGCTTTTGCCTTAATTTGGAATGAAGGAGTAATTAATAATATATTATCAGATGTTATTCCTTCTTTCGCAACTGAGCTAAATAAAACAGTAAACGGCAAATCAGTAGATTATGCCAGTGGTATGAACTATTTATTTGTTTCGCTATTATTAGCAATTATGAGTGTCTTATTATGGAATAGTATTTTGAAGAAATACCAAAAGCAAAATTAATTTATATGAGCTCAATAACATTTGATAATGTTTCATTTCAATATAATCAAAACGAACCTTTGTTTGATAGATTGACTTGCTCTTTTCAGAATCCAACACTTGACAAAGGACATATTATATCATTAATGGGAGCCAGTGGAAGTGGTAAGTCAACTTTTTTGAAGTTAATTTTGAAAACATTGGATCCTAATAAAGGGGAAATTATTTTAAATCCTACAAATCCTATTATTTCATACCTACCACAAGAATCTGTTTTGTTCGATTTTTTGTCGCCTTTAGATAATGCCCAGTATTTCAAAAGTATTGATTATTATAAAAGTCATTTTAATAATGTAATTTTTGAAGAACTTGCCGAAACTTTGGGAATGACCGATGTGCTTAAAAACGCTAAAAACATTAATGATCTTTCGGGAGGGCAACGCCAGCGTCTGGCATTAATTAGAGCAATATCAGTAAAACCAAGTATTTTATTGCTTGATGAGCCAACATCTGGACTGGATTCAGATGTGAAAATTCAATTTTTGCATCTACTTAGGCAAATTGTGGCATCTCAAAAAATACTTACAATTTATGTAACGCATCATAAATTAGAGACAGAAATGGTTGCAGACGAAGTAGTCTATATTTACAAAAATAATAAAAATAATTCTCTCCAATTATTTAAGGATGATTTATTGAAATTTATTCAAAAACCTCCAATTACTGAGGCTTATAGAGTTTTCAATTATCCTCTATCTAATTTAGTTAAATTCAAAATTAGTGAGTCCAATTTTCTAATTCCCTCTGAAGACAATAGCTTCTTCTTGCCTGTTACCCAAAATAACTTGCATTTTTCTGATAACGAAGGGATTCCATTTAATATAGTTAGTTCTAATTCAATTTACACTACTATTGAGATACAAAATAGTCAATATATTACGTTAAATACATCGAAAGAGATTTTGAATAAAAGCAAATTATTGATAAATGGTAATGTATTATGCTATGATGCAAATCATGAATTTTTAGACATTAAACAAGTAAATAACAACAAAATTATTTAGTTTTAGATTATTGTATTGAATGATAGACTATAAAGATATTCTTGAGAACGAATATACACTTGACCCTGACAATTGGGATGAAATAGAACGAATGGGTGTGGAAATGGTTAAAGATATGATTTCATATCTTAGAAATATCAGAAAAGAACCTTCATGGCGACCAATGAGCGATAGTGCCAAAAAAGATTTACATAAGCTATTACCTACAACGCCACAACCTCTCAGAACTGTTTATAACGACTATGTTGAGAGTATTTTACCATATCCAACTGGCAACATTCATCCAAAATTCTGGGCATGGGCTGATGGTACTGGCTCAGTAGTAGCAATGTTGGCGGATATGTTAGCTTCTGGATTAAATCCAAATGTATGTGCTGGTGAACACTCATCAATGTACGTTGAACAACAAGTTATTGATTGGCTTAAAGAGATGATGGGATTTCCAGCAACTTCCAGTGGGATTTTGCTAAGTGGCGGAGCTATGTCAAATCTTACAGCTATGATAATTGCTCGAAATTCGTTTGATAAATCCATTCGGAAAAAAGGCATCAATCCAGAACATGGATTGATGACAATATATACTTCGGAAGAAGCTCATAGTTGCATAGAAAAAGCCGCTGATGTTATGGGTTTAGGGTTAGAATCAGTTAGAAAAATACCTGTCGATGCCAATTATCAAATAAACATTTCTATTTTAAAAGAACAGATACAAAAAGACAAAGCAAATGGCTTATTACCTTTTTGTATTGTTGGTAACGTAGGTACTGTCAATACGGGGGCAATAGACCCAATAGCTGAATTACTATTAATTTCCAAAAAGGAGAATATGTGGTTGCACATAGATGGGGCATTTGGGGCATTTGCAAAACTTGTTCCCGAATATTCTAAACAACTGAACGTTTTGTCGGAAGTGGATAGTATTACATTCGATTTACACAAATGGATGTACTTCCCTTTTGGAATTGGCTGCCTTTTGGTTAAAAACAAAGAATTACATAAAGATTCTTTTGCAGTTCCTGTTGAATACCTTTTTAAACATGAGAGAGGTTTAGCATCTGGACCTGATATAATTTCTGATTATGGCATCGAAATGTCAAGAGGATTCAAATCTTTATCAGTTTGGTTTTGTTTACAAACTTATGGTATAGATAAATTAAAGTTATTGATAAGGCAAAACGTTGCTCAGGCTTATTATTTACAAAGCTTAATCGAAAAAGAGACACAACTTGAACTTTTAGCACCCGTTTCATTAAATGTTGTTTGTTTTCGATTTAATCCTCAGATTCCTGACATAGAAGCAAGGCTTAATGAAATTAATAAAGAAATTGTAATGAGACTTCAAGAATCAGGAGAGGCAACACCCTCGTACACAATGCTAAAAGGTATTTATACCATAAGAGTAGCAATAATCAACCATCGTTCTCGAAAGGAAGATTTTGACTCTTTTATTACTTCAATCATTAAAATCGGGAATGGGTTGATTAGTTTTTAGGTTTAGTTTTTTCACATTCACTTTTATTATTAACTGATGTTACGCACACTTAATTGCTATCGTATTGTTTTTGAGTAGCTGTAAATTACTCCAAGCAATTTTGAGGGCATTTAAAGTAAGTTTTCTTTTGAGAGCAAAATGATTTGATTTACAAGAGACTTTAAGTGACTCCAGTTT
>CALRLS020000153.1:0-10517 GCA_943368815.1 Cyanobium sp. NIES-981 | reverse complement strand
AGAAAAAGGTAAAGGCATAGGCTATGATATAATGAAACAGCAAGCCCCAGAGAATCATGACGTTTCCTCCGCTAAAGGCATCTTTGCCAAATACCCCACTGGCGATATAATGAAATATCTTGCTCGGGAATTTCTGGTTCATGATAGTTGAGGATATGATGGCTCCTATAAGGTCTAAAGAGCCTGCAATAAATCCGGTTAGTAAAATAACTTTATAATAGGGTTTCATACGATACGAGTAAATGTGTTTAGAGCTTGTTTAAATTTTGTTATTCTGACCGAAAAGTCTAGATTTTTTAGCTAGACAAGGCGCGTTTTGCAGATGTAGCCAGCAGCTACATCGAAAAAATGCAACGCAGTATAGCTGAAAAAGATTGACTTTGTAGGTCGAATCATAATTTTTAAACAAGCTCATTAGTTTTTAGTTGGTTGTTAACAGTACAAAAAACTAAATTTTTAATCGTATTTTTACAGTCAAAAGCCGTTCAAATCGGGTCAAAATAGATTCAAAATGAATTCGATAGAAGATAAAGAACTGGTGCAACGCTGTTTGTTTGAGTTGAAAAAGCAAATGGGCTATGCCGAAAATATCAGGTTGTCTCAGCGTGATATGGAGCATCTGAGTGAGGCTATTGAAGCAAAAACCAAGATTCTTATCAGTCTTTCAACTCTTAAGCGTATTATGAACGGGCAGTTTGACCGATTGCCGCAAACCTCTACACTCAATGCCCTTACCATCTTTATCGGGTATAGCGGCTGGCACGATTTCAAGACCCGGAAACTCCTTGAAAATCCTGTTTCTATTAATAAGCCTGAAGTACAAGAAGCCCCTAATCAGTCAAAGACTCGTTCTAAAGCATGGATAGGCATAGGTCTGTGCATATTAATTGTGGCAATAGCTTTTTTATTGAAAACGCCTTTACTCGGTTTTCAGAATGCAGCAGATAATATTCAATTTTCAGCACGGCAGACAAGTTCACAGAATATCCCTAATAGCGTAGTGTTTAATTATAATATAGATAAGGTAGAAGCCGATAGTTTTCATTTTCAGCAATCATGGAATGAGCAAACCAAAATAGGTATTTTAAAAAACAGCCATACGCTGACAGACATCTATTATGAACCCGGTTATCATAAAGCCAAGCTCATAGCTAATGGCAAGGTTCTGAAAGAAGTTGGTGTAAATATTACAGCCAAAGACTGGTTTTGCTATAGTAAAACGGATTTTAGAGCGATTCAGCCTGAATATTTCAGCAAAGGCATTGCTATACATGATGGGGTATTGGGTGTAACTGACGATGCCATTGCAGAAAACAATATTGATTTTCAGAAAGACCGGATTTACTTCTATACTTATTGCCCGAAACTGATGAACCTAGCCGGAGATAATTTTAGTTATAAAGTGCGTTTCCGTCTGCGCAAAATAAAAAATACGCTTTGCCCCTGGATAATGACGGAGGTCTTTTGTGAGAACTCTTTTATGTATTTTACCAATACTATTCCGGGGTGTATCAGTGAGATTAATGGCAAAATAAGTGAGCATGAGTTGAGAGGCAAAACCACCGACTTATCAGCCTTCGGCTGTGATTTAATGCAATGGCAGGATTTAGAAATAAAGGTTGTGAATAAGCACGTAACGGTTTATCTCGCCAATAAAAAGATTTTAGAAAAACCCTACGAACAATCTCTAGGCCTGATAGCAGGCATTGGTTTTACTTCTAATGGTATCTGTGAAGTTGATAAGGTAAGTCTGGAGGATTTGAAGGGGAAGGTTGTTTATGGGAGTGAGTTTTGATGCTTAGTGTGTCACGGCTATACTCGTCCGAATAAGGCCGTGGCACGCTTAAAGGAGTGCTTTTTTTCTTTCTCAGACTTTATAAATATCTGCAAAACACAGGCGTGCCACCCCCTTTATTCCGACGAGTATAGGGGTGACACACCTAACCCTTTCTCCTTTCTCCAAAAATCATAAATTATCCAAATCAGCCTCTTTAGGTTTAGACATTTGTTTTGATAAATTGATAGATACCCCTACAAAAAAAGTCCGGTACATCGGTGGTATCACCTCAAAGCGTTGTTTACCATCAGCCGAATAACGATAGCCAAATACATTTTTACGGGCAAAGAGGTTATCGAGCGTAGCATAGAATACTACAAAATTACCTTTGATAGAACGGATATGGCTGGCTGATAAACTAACATTTTCATACGGTTTAGTGTATTCAGGAACAAAAGAAGTAGTAGCAAAATCATAATTTGGTCGTCCGCTTGTATGGGTAAAGGTCACACCTACATTAGTGCCTATTTTCTCAAAGAATTGTTTATATACCACACTTACATTGTGTTTAGAAGCAAAGCTAGGCATGGTTTCTTTCAGGTAATTTCTGAACAAACGCTCAGTGTCCAGAAACGAATAAGTCAACCAGAATTCACCATTTTTAATACTTTTCTTATCTCTGAAAAACACATCATATCCTTGTGCATAGCCCTTTCCGCTATTATCAGTCGGGCCAGTCGGGAAACGATAGGGGTTTGGGTCATAATAATTGGTATGCTCTACCACTAAGTTTTTATAATCTTTCTTAAAGCCCTCAATTCTGAAAGTGCGGTCATTTTTAATGATCTGATAATTCAGAATTAAGTGATTGGCCAATTCATAGCCTAGATTCTGATTAAGATATAAATAGTTTTTCTCCGGCGTCTGATAAAACTGCCCTGCCGCTAATGATACCTGGCTGTATGGCCCGGTTTTATAAGCCAATGAAATACGAGGGGCAATATTGGCTTTGCTGATTACACTGGTGTATTCTGTTCTCATGCCAAATCTTCCGGCCAGTTTTGGTGTCAGATAAACCTCTGTTTCTACAAAAGCCGCACTATAATTATCACGTAGTCTGAAATCATATTGATTATAGATATTACCAACCCTGATGGCATGAAACTCCGCCCCGAATAAAACCGAACTGGCATTGTTTTTACCAAATAGCCTTGTCATTACCGCACGTGCCTGTGTGCGTTCATCCAATCGGTCTCCGGCATCATTGCCTATCCGGATTTTATCAGTATTGTAGCTGTATGACAGACCTGTTAAAAGTATCCATCTACCCTCATCAAAATTCACCTGATAGGTACCGTTTGTAAATACGTTTTTGTTCCTTAAATCGAAACTATATTTTGTACCCGGCTCATCATAAGATGGGAAGGCCATAGCCGATTGATTATCTGCGTAAGTCCCGTATATCTTCAAAGAGCTATTTTTTGTAAGGTTTTCATTAATAGTCAATGAAGTGTTGATTCCTTGTGGAACTTTATCAAACTGAACATTAGACTTCATCAGATTAAAGAAAGGCGAAAGATTGGTATAGTATAAAGAGCCTGATATGCTCCCTTTATGGGTATAAGTAGCTCCTAAACCTGCCAGGTTAGCGCCTATATTCCAGCCGCTGGCATCATCGGTTTTATCTTTTGTATTTAGTAATAGTACCGACGAAAGCGCCTGCCCGTATTGCGCCGAATACCCACCTGTGCTAAAGGCAGTCCCTTTAAACATAAATGGAGTGAAACGCCCGCGTTGAGGCACATCGGGTGTACTACTAAAGAACGGATTCTGTACAATCATGCCATCAATCACGGTTTTAGTTTCGTTGGCAGAGCCACCCCTTACAAATAATCCTTCCTGTTCGCCTACACGTTGCGCACCCGGTAATAACTGCATCACAGCCGTAATATCAGCACCACCGCCAGCGGTAGTTACAATGTCCAGAGGCTTAAGCATTACCATCTTTTTACTATCCGATGCCTCAAATGTACCTGCTGTAATCGTAACGGTATTCAGCACATTCATCGACTCCTGCATTTTTATGTTTATTTCAAGTGTAGCATTGTTTAAGGTTATTTTCTGTGCATAGTTTTCATAACCTACAAAACTTGCGGCAAGCGTCGCCGTATCTTTTCTGCTGGTTCTGAAACTGAAATTGCCTTCTGCATCGCTCGAAGCACCATCATAGCTGCCTTTAATGAAAACATTGGCCCCCGGAAGGGCTTCACCCTTTTTATCGGTTACCTTTCCTTTGATGGTAGTCTGGGCAAATAATTGAGGTATAAGAAATAAGAAAAAGAGTATAAAAGGTAATAGTTTGCTCATGGTATGATTCGTTTAAATGATGGCACAAACCTATCCAAATGAGAGGTATTACGGTATCAATTTCCGACGAATACAGATTTTTGTGGAGTAAATGAGGTTTATGGATAGATAGACAAACCGGATAAATTAGTGAAACCTATGTGGAATACTGTAAATTTGTAAGGTTAATTATTTGATATTTATGCTCATGAAAAGGATTGCTATAGTCGGTTGTGGAGGTGCAGGTAAATCTACTCTGGCACGCCAACTGGAAGCCATACTGCATTTGCCAGTTATTCATCTGGATAAGGAATTCTGGCAACCAGGCTGGAAAATGCTGCCTAAAGAAGAAGAACGGGAAGTATTAGAAAAAGCAACGAAGCAGGTCGAATGGATTATTGACGGGAATTATAAAGGCACTATGTCAAGCCGCTTTGAAGTGGCCGATACCATTATTTTCCTGGATTTTCCGACCTTGCTTTGTTTATATCGGATAATAAAAAGGTTTTTCAAATATCGGGGTACTACCCGACCTGATATGACAGAGGGCTGTCCGGAGAAATTAGACCTGGAGTTTATAGGCTGGATTATAGGCTATCGCAAATCTTATCGACCGATAATTTTGGAGAAAATTGCACAATTTGCCCCTGAGCGTAAAGTCATGATATTTCAACGGCCTGCACAAGTACAACTTTTTCTGACCGATTTAGAAAAGAATAGCAATATTTAGCAACTTCTTTTGTCAATAAACATCTAATGTCAGTAAATAAGGTTTAAACTTTAATTACTGGCATATCTTCATTGAAATGACAATCAAGGTTCAACCTTAAAAACAACCATTTATCCAGCCTTGTTACCATTCGTATAAATGTACTTAATAACAAGGTACTGGGCATAACAATGTATCTTTTATCGCACTATATTTGTGTACAAATTATGAATTGCTTACCCTTAAATTTTCAAAAATTATGAAAAAGCTATTTAACTTAGTTCTATTTACTGTACTGGCGGCAGGTATTTTCTCCTCTTGTGAAAACAAAGGAAATATTTCGATTTCACACAAAGAATCAGGTGACTTATATAGGTTTTCGGCTTATTTTCCTAAAAACAGAACCAAAGATGTGCAACGATATCTGGATAGTAAACTGGAGAATGGAGGAGATTTCTCTTTTGAAAATTCGACAATCGATGGTACTATTGCCTTGGATAACAAAATGAATTTCTATATAAAGATGTATCCGGGCAATCTAAAAATAGAAATGGATAAGACGAAAAATACTTATGAGAACTATGCCCGAATGAAAAAAATGGGTGAAGACATGGGAAAAATACTCGCAAATAATTAAAATATCAATGGTTGAGATTTTTGATAATATTCATAAGATATACCAGTATCAGGCTCCGACCTATCTATAATGATATGCTACATCATTTTATGCCTAATAGCCAACGCATACTTTTCAAAGGGCGTTCGCATGGGCCGTTAATCAGAAGAGAAGGTGATACCTTTATTTATCAGTTTCTGAATAATCCACTGGAAAAAGTAGTTTCAACGGACAAAGATGTTGTTGTGTATTAATTATCGGGCATTTGTACTACTCTATACAAATGCCCGGATTTATCATTTTATATGAAGCACTCCAAAATATTCAGGCCTGTGAAAGGCAGGAGTTTTACCGCTCATGGTAGGGCTCCAGCACAAGAAATCACATTCCTTTGCATTACATTTCCAATCTCCTTTTTTGTGTGATTGTAACGAGACAATGCGATAGAAATTAACACGGTAATCTTTGGATTGCTCCGGGCCAATCAGTGTTAAAGGTATTTGTAAGGTTCCACTCCAGGTATCTCCTTCGGTGTGTACCATGTGTTTAATCCCTGCATTTTCGTAGCTGACCATTTCAGTCGAGCTTCCACCTCCATGTCCTTTGGTAGGATTATGTATCTTCCCTATCCATAATACATTATTAGGGTTAATTTCTAATTCTAAATATCTCTCAGGTACTTCTTTGCCTTCTGCTATAAATACTTCAAAAACCTCCTGATTATAGAGTTCTTCATTATGAGTCTTATAAGTATTTTCCTGCCAGTAAGGATTCTGTTTGCAGACAAAATCTACATACAAATATTCCTCATCATACTTCAGCTTTACCAAAGTTTCCTGTGGTGCTTCTTCACCCGTAGTAGAATGTCTGAAATATTTCTGGTCGAGTGGCTTCCACGTGTTTTTAGGTAGCGAAATGGTATAATCAGATGCTTGCATAAGAAAAAACAGGATATAAGGATAAAGAAAAAGCAGCATTGGTAAAGAATAGGGTGGATAAATAAAAACGTCAGAATCTTTCTTCAGGAAGGATTCTGACGAATATCGGTAGCTAAAAGAACTAGGCTATTATCATATTATGATAAACGTTCTGCACGTCGTCATCTTCTTCCAGTTTATCAATCAGTTTTTCTACGTCGGCTGCCTGCTCTTCTGTGATAGTTTTCATATCTGTCGGAATCCGCTCGAAATCAGCCTGCAAGAGCTCAAAGCCTTTTTCTTCCAGAAATTTCTGAATAGCGCCGAAAGCCGTAAACTCACCATAAATATTAATCTGGTTGGTCTCTTCGTCTAAGAAGACTTCTTCTGCGCCGAAATCAATCAATTCAAACTCTAATTCCTCTACATCAATGTTGTCGCTCTTGGCAATTTTAAACACAGATTTTCTGTCGAAGATGAAGTCCAGCATACCCATAGTGCCCAGACTACCGCCACATTTGGTAAAATAGCTACGGATATTGGCTACCGAGCGGTTGGTGTTATCGGTAGTACACTCAACCAGTATCGCGATACCATGTTGGGCATAGCCTTCATAGACCATCTCTTTGTAATCTTCCTGGTCTTTTGAAGATGCTTTTTTAATGGCATTTTCAACGTTTGCTTTAGGCATATTAGCTGCCTTTGCATTCTGGATAATCGCTCTTAGACGAGAGTTACTGTGTGGGTCCGGCCCTCCGGCTTTTACAGCAATAACTATATCTTTACCAATACGGGTAAATGTTTTGGCCATTTGCCCCCAACGCTTCATTTTGCGAGCTTTTCTAAATTCAAACGCTCTTCCCATATACTAATTATAAATTCTATCAGTTAATAATTGTCCGCCTTAATCCTGCAATAGAGTAGGGCGGAATTTGAGAGTGCGAAATTAGAAAATTTTCATTAAAAATCCACTTATTTATCTTTGTAAGGCAAATGTTTGGCCACCTGCGCAATCAACTGGCTTGACATATGGTGTGGGGTGTCCATGCGGCTGCTAGGGCGTTGGCTTAAATTGGTTTTCCACAACAATTCACCACTGGCGGCATCAAATAAACTGACATTGGTTGACACCCCGTCGTTTCCTGCATAAGAGGGCATCATTGAATAGCGGTTCTGGCGTGTAATGGTAATACCCAATTGACCCCAGATAACCGCATCTACCCCTAATAATCTTGCCAGATGGCCTTTGTCCTGTTGCCCGATATCCTCTAATCTGATTCCGTTTTCGGCTAAAATCTTATTGGTTTTAGAAAAATCCTGAAAAGCTAATTCATATTTACCTTTCTCTACCTGTTTTGCAGCATAGGCAAACAATTCTTTCTGTGTATCCAGGCTCGCTTCACGTTCCTGCTGACTGAAAAACTTCTGGGCACGGGGGTCAGGTTTGCGATTGGCAGGGTTCTCAAACTGTACATCAAAAGGTAAAATAGCCACTCTCTGGTGAGTACTTTTTACTTTAGCAAAATTATCTGAAAGAAAATCTCTTGAAGCAGAACATGCCGATAGGACAGCTGCCAGAAGGATTATTGCGATGAAATTTTTATTTGGTTGTTTGGTTTTCATTTTATTATTGTTTTACCGAGTATTTAACGAAATTTGGTGAAATTTCTTTTGTATTGTATCACGATTTTTCAAATCCGGTCTTATATTAGATAATAGTGTTTCTAAAAGGATTAATTCTTTTAATTTCAGGCAAACAAGCAATTAAAATTCATGAGGCATTTTGCAATTGGTATTATCTGGCGTGTGGGTATTCTGAGTATAGTCCTGACGGGGCTGGTCTATTTTTTCTTGCAAAACCAATGGTCGGCCGTGGGCTTGTTCAGTATTTTAGTGGCGCTTATCTTCTTATGGATTTTTAACTATACTACCTCTATCAATCGCAAATTAGCCCGCTTTTTTGAATCGGTGAGGTATTCTGATTTTACGGTGAAGTTTCGTTCTGACAATAAACTCGGTAAGAGTTTCGAAGAAGTAAATCAGCAGTTTAATGGTGTTTTAGAGGCATTCCGCCAGGCACGTGCTGAAAAAGAGGCCAATCTACATTATATTAATACTATCGTGCAACATGTGAACGTAGGGCTTTTATCTTATGATTCCTCAGGCAACATCGAATTAATCAACAATGCGGCTTTCCGTATTCTCAATATTTATCGCCTGCGGAATATCAATGAATTAGCTAAAACGGCTCATGCGCCACTATATGATATACTTGAAAATATTTCGTCGGGCAGTAAAGCTTTGTATCAGACGGCAAACGAGAAACAGATTTCTATCAATGCCGCCACTGTGAGTCTTCGTGGCCGGGTTATTAAATTAATTTCCTTACAGAATATTCAGGCAGAATTACAGCAGAAGGAATTGGAAGCCTGGCAAAACCTGACTAAGGTATTGCGCCATGAAATCATGAACTCGGTAACACCGATTGTTTCATTGGCAAGTACAATGCGAGAAATTATAGAGTTAGACCTGACCGAAAAAGAGGAGATTCAGGAAACAGTGAGTGATTTGAAAGAGGCGCTTTTTACAATTGAAAACAGAAGTAAGGGTATTATGAACTTCGTGAATGCTTATAGGGAATTTACGAGTATCCCTAAGCCTAAATTTGAAGAGACTACGTCAAAGGACCTGATAGCACAGGTACTGAACCTGGTTCAACCACAATTGAGAGAAAAACAGATTACATTGAAAACAGATTTTAAAGAAGATTTTGAATTATTGGCAGATACCGAACAAATAGCCATGGTGCTGATTAATATTATCAAGAATGCAGTAGAGTCAGTGGAGACCCGTTTGAATCCTCAGATAAAAATCAGAACCTTTGAGAGAGACGAACAGAAAGTAATCGAAATATCAGATAACGGCAGCGGTATTGAGCCGGAAGCATTAGAGAAAATATTTATTCCGTTTTATACTACCAAAAAAACAGGTTCCGGTATCGGGCTTAGTCTATCACGACAAATTATGCAAATGCACGGCGGGAACCTGAAGGTATCATCGAAAGTGGGAGAGGGGAGCCGGTTTTTGATAATATTTTAACGATTTGTATTTGTGGGGTGAAGCGACCGTCGCTCGGCTCGCCCACAAAAAAAGCAGCCAGAAATCATCGATTTCTGGCTGCTTTCATTATAAACCATTACTAAATTATGCTTCTTTTTCTTCGTCTGCTACTGCTTCAGCAACTACAGGAGCCTCTTCAGCTACCGGAGTTTCATCAACGATAGGTAATACAGGTAAAGTAGGTGTTTCGTCAGCGATAGGTAAAACAGGTGCTTCTTCAGCAACTCTTTTATTAACTACCGGAGCTATTTCGTCTACTGCACGTTTAGCATCTTCTTCTTCCTGTAGAGCGGCGTTATCTTTATCCATTTTACGCTCCATGATACCTTCTTCAATGGCTTTTCCTAATGCAAGGGTTACTAAAGCAACTGATTTGTAAGCATCATCATTAGCCGGAATCGGATATTCAACTGCTTCCGGATTTGAGTTAGTATCACACATTGCAATTACCGGAATACCTAATCTGTGAGCTTCAGCTACTGCAAGGTGTTCACGTTTTACGTCAACAACAAATAAAGCAGCAGGAAGTCTTGATAAATCAGCTACACCACCCAATAATCTTTCTAGTTTGATACGCTCACGGTCAAGCATTAAGCGTTCACGTTTTGCCATGTTGCCAGCTGTAGATTCATCTTTCAACATACGCTCAACGTTTTGCAATTTTTTCAAAGATTTTTTGATAGTTGCAAAGTTTGTTAACATACCACCTAACCAACGTTCTGTTACGAAAGGCATTTTCAAGCGTTTTGCTTCTTCAGCAACAATTTCCTGCGCTTGTTTTTTGGTAGCAACAAACATGATTTTACGACCAGAACGAACAATTCCTTTTACTACTTGTTGCGCTTCGTCTAAACAAGCCAGGGTTTTGTTAAGGTCGATGATATGGATACCGTTTTTCTCCATGAAGATATACGGAGCCATTTTCGGATCCCATTTACGGGTAAGGTGACCAAAGTGTACACCAGCATCCAGAAGGTCTTTGTACTGTAATTGTGCCATTTTTGATAAAATGAAAAAGAGTGATTAAAAAAT
>CALRLS020000152.1:0-10595 GCA_943368815.1 Cyanobium sp. NIES-981 | reverse complement strand
AAGGCAAAGTATAAATTGTGGTGGAAAGACGAATTTGTGTGTTTTTCGCCGGAAATATTTGTGCAGATTGATGAAGCCGGAAAAATCTCGTCATTTCCGATGAAGGGAACGATAGATGCGGCAATACCGGATGCTGAAAGGATTTTACTCAGCGACCAGAAAGAGTATTACGAACATACAACCATTGTTGATTTAATCAGGAATGATTTGAGTAGCGTGGCAGAGAAAGTATGGGTAGAGAAATTCAGATATATAGATACCATTGAAACCCAGAGCAAGAACTCATTATTGCAGGTAAGCTCGCAAATCAGCGCCCAATTGCCTGCAGATTGGCGGGAGCATTTAGGGGAAATTCTGTTCAGAATGCTGCCAGCCGGTTCTATCTCAGGTGCGCCAAAAGCCAAAACCCTTGAAATAATTCAGAAAGCAGAGCAGGAGACTTATGTGAAATCAGGCGATAAGAGCAATACAAGAGATTTTTACACGGGTATCTTTGGTATTTTTGATGGCCAAACCCTTGATTCTGGTGTGATGATTCGGTTCATTGAGCAGAAAGAAGACGGTAGACTGACTTTTAAAAGTGGGGGTGGAATAACTGCCAATAGTATTGCCGAAAAAGAATATGAAGAAATGATTCAGAAAATATATGTCCCTATTGTTCGAGACCATCCGGTTGCAAAACCGAAAATTGCACAATCTTGCCTACCATAACCGACGCATGGAGCAAAGCCGGAAGGAATTGTTGGGGATTGATGAAAAAGCAGATTTAGCAGAACTCATACAAATACCCGATTGGGTAGGAGAGGGCATGTATAGATGCAGGGTGAGCTACGTAAATGAAATAGAGAAAATCGAGTTTTTTGAATATCATTTCAAACACCCTCGAATCATTCAACTCATTGAAGATACAAGCATTGTGTATCCCTATAAATTTGAAGACAGAAGTAAGTTTCAGCAATTATTGGCTGAAAACCCACATGCTGATGACCTGATTATTACACACGTAGGATGCCTTACTGATGCGACGTTTGCCAACCTGGCCTTTTTTGACTGTACGCAATGGCTGACACCTGAGACATTTTTGTTGAATGGCACAAAAAGACAATATTTACTGGATGAAAAAATCCTGACAGAAGCACCTATTAAGATAGAAGACTTAAAACAATTCAGGCAATTATCCTTAATTAATGCCATGCGGGATTTAAACATCGTATATGATTTTACCTTTCAGGATAATCAACTAATCATTCATGGCAATCATTGAGAATCTTATTATCGGAGCCGGGCCATCAGGTCTTTCTGTTGCTGGCAGGTTCAGAAAAGCAGGCATACCTTTTGAGATTTTAGAAAAATCAGATACAGTGGGTATTGCCTGGAGAAATCATTACGACCGTTTGCACCTGCATACCGATAAGAAATATTCAGAATTACCTCATTTCGCATTCCCGAAGGACTATCCCACTTTCGTATCTAAAAATCAATATATCGCCTACCTAGACTATTATTGTGAGCATTTTAATATAAAGCCTGTTTTTAATCAGCAGGTAAGTTCTATCAAAAAAGTTGGGAAACATTGGGAAGTGCAAACTAATAATAGGACTTATGAAGCCAAAAATGTATTAGTGGCTACCGGATACAATCGGGTGCCTAAATACCCGAATATTAAAGGGCAGGAGGCATTTAAAGGAGAAATACTGCATTCAGAAAAATACAAAAACGGCGTACCATTCAAAGGTAAAAATGTAATGGTAGTAGGCTATGGTAACTCAGGCGCAGAAATAGCGCTGGATTTATGCGAAAGCGGTGCAAAGACCTATGTTTCTATCCGTAATCCTGTTAACATTGTCAAAAGAGAGTTTAAAGGTCGTTCGACCCAAAGTCTTGCTATTTTCTTTATTCGCTTCGGGAACACAGTTTATGATTTTATAGCCAGAATTTTTAAAAAACTTGTACTAAAGGCTGTTGAAGGTACTGGTATTCCTATTTCTCCATTGGCTCCGTCTGAGCAATTGCGTACACTGGGTAAGGTAGCTGTTATTGATGTGGGTACCCTTGCACAAATCAAAGCAGGGAATATTAAAGTAATGCCAGACATTCAGGAACTTAAACCCAATAGTGTCATCTTCGTAAATGGAGAAGAACTACCCATTGATGCGATAGTTCTCGGAACAGGCTATCATGCACGCTTAGAAGAAATTGTAGAAGATGTATCGCCTTTGCTTAATGAAAGAGGCTATCCGAAAGCCATGTGGTTTGATGAAGAACCTTATAAAGGACTGTATTTTGTAGGCTTTAATTTACCATTGACTGGTATTTTGAGAGACATTAATCTGAGCTCTGAAAAAATTGTTAAGCATATAATGAAGGGTAGTTAAAATGTTATTTTTGTCGATTTTCAAATCGCTTCTTGTTGATTCAAAAAGGTTCTTCCTTCTTACTTGGTCATATTCTTCTCTTGGGTCATCTCCGAAATACACGAATTAATAACTAAATTTTAATATTTTTTCCATTCAAGGTTCTTAAATCCGCTTTCTTTCGCCCAAGTTTTCCACACCATTTCTAAAATTTCATTATCTCTTAACCCTTTTGGATGTTTATAAGTTTGAAATTTTCTATCAAAGTCTCTTTCGTGAGTTTCTAAAACATGAAGAGTAACAATTTCATTTTGCTTACTTTTACTAATTGGCAATCTTAATGATCTATTATTTTGGATCGCTTTTGTTATGTCAGTATTATTATCCATACAATATTTCCGAACTTTTTCAATCTCTGCATTGCCAAAGTAAAACTGGTTATTTAGATTTTTATTTTGATATTCCAAATATCCATCTGTAAAAATATAAATATGATTGTCGTAATTGATAAAAGTAGTATCTAGACCATCCGTTAAGAACGTATTTGGCTTGACAATTGATTTATTATCAATTTTATCAACCAAAATACTAATTAAATCTAAGCCGGGATTCCTAATATTATTATATACATCTTTCACTCTAATTTCAAAATCCTTGATTTTCTGTGTTAGCCCGCTATTGGAATATTTACCTATTGAATTTATAAAGCTTTGCTTTTCTATTAGTGTTTTATACCGACTTATATCAATAGAGGCGGTAATTGTATCTGAAAATGTTGAAAAATAAATAGAAGACTTATCACCAATTTTTTCACCTGGTTTAACACAATCGTCTTTGAAGTAATTAACTAAATTATGAATTTCGTCAATGTCCTTTGGTGGCATATTATTAATGCGGCTTGACATGTCTGAAAGAATGATAATATTTTGATATATTAATTTTGTGTGACCAAAGGTTGTTTTTGTTCCAGTTGAACAAGACACAAAGAATATCAATATAATACAAGAAGTAAATATTTTTATCATTTTTGAAATTTAATTATTTGATGCAACGACTTGCTCAATTCTCCCAACTCTATTAGCAACCTCTTCTTCAGAATAATATGTTGGTAAATAGTCTATAAATCCTAATTTAAATGCTGAAATGATACTACGCAAAATTTCATCGGTAAATATTCTACCACTAATTATTTTTGCATGAAAATCATCAACTATGGTTTTGATAGGGCTTAATAAATCATTGTATTTATCTTCCTTCTGGTTCTGGAAATTGTTTAATTCTTTTTCCAAATTTAAAATCCTATCATTGAAATCTTTAATTAAAATTTCCTTCTCATTAATTCTCTTATTGATTGACTGTTTACTTTCATCAAGGTCTATCATTTCTTTTTCTAAAGCGTTTATTTTTTTAAACTTTTCTGCATCAACAAGTTCTCTTTGAGATTTTTTGTATGCATTTGCTATAAAATCAATTGCGTAATGGGTAATTATTAGTGGCATCATTCCAAATACAAACATTAAGTAAAATTCTCCGCGAGTTACAACTTCCCAAATTTCAAGGTCGGACTCTTTACCTACTAATAGAGACTTTATCTCATCAGTATTGTATGCAACCATAGCTGCAACTACAATGTCGAATATCAAAAGTCCAATCCAAAACAAAAGGTTATTTACCCATTTTTTCTCACTGCCAAGTAATTTAATGTTCGATAATAATACTGGAAAGAGAAAGAAAATCGCAGCTATACATCCAAATAAAACTCCCTGCTGACTAAATATTTTAACAATAGCATTAGCATCAACAAGTTGCGGTAATCCAGGATTTATACCTGTTTCTAAAGATTTTCGAATTACATTGCTTTCAAAAAATACTTTATATATTGCTGAAGCAAAAAAAACTGATAGATAAAAAGTAAAAATAACTAATAATATCATCACCAAAACAGTGCCAACAGACCAAAACTTTCTTGTAATAAAAGTCTGTTCTAATGCGGATATTTCAAGTTTAATCTTTTCAATTTCTTTGTTGAGTTGTAACAAACCTTTTTCACCTATACTTTGATTCCCTGATTCGATTATGGATTTTTCTTGTTTTGTAAGAATTATTTTATCTTCAATTTGCCGCTTTTCCAAATCTTTACTTTTTGCTTCAGCATTTATTTCTTTTTCCTTTTCGGTTTCCAACTCTGCTTTTTTATTTTCAAAAGCGTTAGTAATATTAGCAAGCAAAATATTTTTTTTGCTTAACAAACTATCATCTGTGGCGTAAACTTTAATTTCTTCTTTAATATTTTGATATTCAGATTCAAAAATATCAATGTTTCCTCCACTTTCTTTTGATTTTTGAAATCCTTTCTTTTTATATTCCTCAGTGCTAATTTGTGCTGATAAGTAAACTAGGTCACGCAATTGCTGATAAAAAGTATCTGGGTTTGTAGATTGTGGTGACGGCATAAGTTTAATTGATTCTGTATTCCTGTCATTAATTATAGTACTCAATGGTATATTATGGTCAATATTATATCTTATACGTTCAAATTCTGAGAATAGTTGTTTATAAGTAGAATAGTCATCTGAAATATGAATATTTTCAACATTATTGTTTGAGGCATTGTACGAATAATTGTATGAACCATTAATTGAAATTTTGTTGTCTATTAGGCAAAACTTATGATGCATCATTCCTCTTTCATCACCTGTTTCAAAAGCGTGAACATTGATATGGTTAGCTTTAAACATTTGCTTTACGATTTCGTTTTGAGCATTTGAGGAAAGAACAATATCAACTGTTACATTTCTGTTTTTCGCTTCAATGAGAGCATTAGCAATATCTCTATCTGTAAACCAAGCCATTGCGAGGTAAATAGATTGTCTTGCATTATTAATCTCTGAAATAATTCTTTGTTTGATTTCTGCGCCGTTTGTGATTACTTCATTCATACTTGTTTGTCAAATTTTGATTGAGAGGAACTCGCAACACTTCTTGCTGTGAAACGCCTTAATTTGTAATAATCTAATTTTATATTATTCACGACAGAACAAAAGCTAATTCCGGTTGCTGATTAAGGAGGTATTGCAAAATCTGAAGGCAGATACTGAATAAAAATGATTAATCACCTTTTAGTCTAAACGTTTCCACTTTTACTTTCTAGTGCGTGCGTTGAAAATTAGTAAAGTTTCTAAAACAGGAACTTAAGGAGGCGCAATATTTTAATAGCCCGCTTTCGGATGTTCTTTTATTGGTAAGTTTTTTTTCGTCAACTACAAAGATATAAAAAATGTCTCATAAATTTTACAAGTTCGGTATTTTTTGTCCCGTTTGACTAAATTAAGAAATTTGTATTTCTCATTTAGTATGACAAAAGAGAAACAGGAGGATATTCCTTATGCTTTAATAATAGACGTTATTTTTACAAAGTATAAATTAAAATTGAGTCAATGTTATCACTACAAGGGGAATCATACTCATCTCCAAAGTTCTTTGTAAATCAATAATTTATTTTTAGAAAAAAAACAATCCTATAAGCGTCACCTGTTTTCAAAGGCTTTGAAAAGGTAAGTGAACTCTGACTTTTTGGACTTTAAAACTATTTTTGATTCTTGCTAAAATAGTATAGGTAATACATTTTTAATACGTTATGAATACTAGTAACTAAAGAAACCAGTAGGGAGACTTTGCTGATACCTCTACACTCTCTAAGGCAAAGCAAACGCCACATACTGATTCCCCTTCTTAGCGCCTAATTTTGTACCCCCACAGGCAAGCACTACGTATTGTTTACCATTTATCTGATACGTAGACGGCGTAGCAAAAGCCGCTGCCGGAAGTTTGGTTTCCCACAATAGCGCTCCTGTTTTCTTATTAAATACCCTGAATTTTTCGTCTTTCGTGGCAGCAATAAACAAAAGGCCATTGGCAGTTACCACAGGTCCGCCATAGTTTTCTGAGCCGGTGGTTGGAATGCCTTTTTTCTTCAAAGATTCAAATTCACCTAATGGGATTTTCCATAAGTATTCGCCTGTATTCAAGTCGATAGCATTCAAAGTCCCCCATGGTGGAGATATGGCAGGTAATCCTTTGCTGTCCAGAAATTTATTATAGCCTGTACTCACATAGGGTAGGTATGGATTTTTGAATCCGCCGTTGTCGGCTGCGCCTACTTCTTTCTTCTCTTCTCCAAACAGAAAGGCAACAACGGCCTGTTTTTCTGAGGTACTTAGGGTAGTATAGCCTGGCATCATTCCCTTGCCATTGCTGATAATCTGTGTCACAAAAGCCTTATCGCGGCGTTTTTCAATATCTACCAAAGATGGATACCCACTTTTAGCATTTCCTTTTCTATCCGCTTTATGGCAAGCCACGCAGGTAGTGGCATAGATGCGTTCTCCTTTTCCAAGCCCGGCCAGCGCGTCTTTTTTGGGTGTATCAATCATGGTCAGTATCCAGGGCATTTCATTGCTGTTTACATATAGAATGCCCTCGTTAGGGTCAGCAGCAGAGCCTCCCCATTCGGCGCCCCCATCAAAGCCCGGTAAAATTATTGTGCCTTCTCTGCTTGGCGCAGCAAACCGACTGCGATTATAAGTTCTGAATTGAGCCAATAATGAATCACGGTTTTCGGCATAAGGACTAATATCATTCTCGGTAAGCGTATGTGCCTGACGGGCAAACGGAGCAGGTTTAGTCGGGATAGGTTGTGTAGGCCAGGCAAATTCTCCTTTCAATCCTGATTTAGGTGCAGGTATCTCCTGAATCGGAAACAATGGTTTGCCGTTTACTCTGTCAAACAGATAAACGTATCCCTGCTTGCTTACCTGCGCCACAGCATCAATCATTTTACCATTATGTTTCACCTTTATCAGATTGGGAGGGGCAGGTAAATCTCTGTCCCAAATATCATGATGGGTAGTCTGAAAATGCCAGATTAATTGACCTGTACGGGCATTTAAAGCCAACAAACAATTGGCATATAGATTTTTTCCGGTTCTTTTGCCTCCATAAAAATCATATCCGGCAGAGCCCGTCGGAACGTAGATGATGCCTCGCCCTCTGTCAACAGCCATACCTGCCCAGTTATTGGCTGCGCCAACATCTGTATTTTTATAGGCTTCTTTAGGCCAGGTAGTATATCCGGCTTCGTTTGGGTAGGGGATAGTATGGAATGTCCATGCAAGTTTTCCTGTTCTTACATTAAATGCTCTGATGTCTCCCGGCGCGGCATCAGCGCCTTCTGAGAGTCTTACGGGCATCACTATTAAATCTTCGAAGATTGTACCGGGAGTATTAGATATAATGAATTTCTTCTGAGCTATTTCGGGCAAGCCTGTGTGCAAATCTACTTTGCCATTGTCTCCAAAACTCGTAATCGACTTACCTGTAGTTGCATCAATGGCATAAAGATATTGACCTATTGTATGTAGAATTCGCTTATCGTTGCCATCGCTCCAATAAGCCACACCACGGCTGGTACTGGAAAAATTCTTCATTTTATCTCCAAACCGCCAGATTTCCTTACCTGTTGCCGCATCCAGTGCAAATGCCTGTACAGATGAAGTAACTCCAAAAAGAACACCATCCACGATAATCGGATTCACCTGCATTTGTCCAGAGTCAGGACATGAATAAGACCAGGCAACTTTCAGATTCTGCACATTTTCAGGCTTAATCTGGTCTAAAGTTGAAAAATGGTTCCGGTCAGGGCCTCCCAGGTATTCCCGCCATTCGGTATAGTTCTCATTATCAGGCTGATAGCTTTTTTGCAGTGCAGTAGCTATCAGGAAAATACCCAATGATAGTAAAACTGCATAGATACTTTTTTTCATAGGTCGTAAATACGGGCTTAGGTTATAGAATAGATGGCGCAATATTACTCCTTAATTCTTGTTCTCTTCCTCAATCTTGTCTGAATCATACATACGAGTATCTTCATAATTGGTGAAGATCTCCGGATATTTTGATTTTATCCAGCGATATTGTTTTGCTGATAGCAGAATAAACTGCGGGCCTGATAGTTCATCATCTTCACCACTAAATAATTCAAAAAACGAATAATCAGTATTTTGCTCAGCCATTGCTTTATTGACCAATTCAATCATTTTGGCTGTATCAAACTCAAAATATTCATAGTCAGGCTGGTCTTTGGTTTTCTTTTTAGGAACACCCTTCACAAACTGGCTTTCGCTATACTTTTTATTGTTCAGTTCGAAACTATATTTGAAAGTCCTGTTTCCGGATTCTCCTTTTTTTAACATTTTCTGAAAATTATCTTCAACGTTCACCGGATTAAACCGGCCTTTCGAAATAGTTTTCAGCGAATCAATCAACGATTTATAGACATCTTTGTAATTTTCCAGTTCCCATAGATTACTTTTGACAATCACTTTCGGAAGCGTTTCTAGCAAAGTTCTTCCAGAACCCGGACTGCGACGGAATTTCAGAATAAATGCTTCTTTCTCCGTTTCACTCATTGGCTCAATCAAGCCCATCCGACTCATTTCAAAAAGTGTGTTTTGCAGGCTATCCCGACTGAACTCCCTGTTATACATACTAAAGTCAACGTAATTGTTCGGAAGTGTTTCAGCCACCAGATTGGCCTGGGTGCTATCAAACAGCACAAATGATAACATGGGGCTTCTATAATCGCATACAATCACTAATCTGTTCGGCGAGGCAATATCTGTCAGATAATCGTTAATGGTTTTAAACTGATTTTCACCAATGCCCGGGAAATACTGAGATTTCTCGTTTTTCAAAGAATCCAACGCACTCTGAATTACTTTGTCCAATGAAACAAACAATTTTTGCTCATAGGCTTTACCATTAATTTTTAAAGAAACCAGGTATTCGCTATATTCCGTCGAGTCCTCATCCTTACTTGATTTTGTATAATTGATTTCGCTGATTCTGGCATCCGGCAATAATTTAGAACCGAACTTATTCAGAATATAGGTATACAGTTCCGAATTACTCTTTCCTGATAATTCATTCAAATCTATCAGAACAGCCTTATGGCTTGCTTTCAATACATCAGCGGGTTCCTTTGTTTTTTTCAGGTCAAGACTTTTTCTGGCTTCTTCTGTCAGCATATTTTCTCTTTGCAGGGCATCAGCAAAATCAACTGTACTGAATGCGGCAATCTGAGATTGATAGGCATTGTAGGCATTTTCAGTAACAGGCTCGTTAAATATCTCAGTATGGTTTTTATCTATATACTCGTATTGTTTCTTTGTCAGAAAGATATAATTGCTTGTATTACTTAATGATAAAGCGCCGAAATTGCCGTTGATTTTATAGAATGTCCCATCAATCTTATTGTCTTCCAGAGAGGCGTTAACCACTTCGATTAGCTGATATTCATTGAGACTTACATTGTCCAGATTAAGATAAGGACTTGTTTTCAAACCAAGGTCTAGCGCCTCTTTGTCTATTTTGGGTACTTCCTGTTTGTACTCGTATTTTTTATCCTTTATTTTAAAACTCATGACCAGATTCCGATCTTTCTCACTGCTTTTTACAATTTCATTTTCAAAATTATCAGTAACTTTCTCAGGCTTGAACTGATTATGAGAAACACGGGCCATTTCTGAAACGAATGTTTTGAATGAATTTATTTTCTCAGTTTCGTTTCTTGGGCTGAAATTCACTTTAGCAATAATAGTCGGAAAACTCAATAACAGGCTTCTTTTAACATTGCTCCTGTTACCGGACTCAAATCTGAAATCGACAATAGCTTTATCTACTGATTCCTTTGTATCTGCTGGTAGAATACCATTTTCCTGAAATTCTGTGACTATGGCTGTTAGCTTTTCACGACTTAGTTTATCTGAAAAATCAGTTTTCTCTGAGCCCAATATGCCTGCAATAAATGCATTATCCTGTATTTTGGTTTTGAAAACCAGACTTTGGCTGCTGTCTACCAGGACAAGCGCTTTTCGGGCATCTCTGATTGGCAATAGCGGATTCACCTCATTGCTGACTATTATTAGTCTTTTGCCTGATTTTGTGTCGGTCAGGTAATCATTGATTGATTGAAAATCTTTGGTATTAATGCCAATCAGCGGAGAGAAGAGTATGGCATAGGATTTAATCACATTCGTATCAATATGCACATCCGGCGGAATGATTTTATTAAGGCTTTTAAACCATGAGAAATCAGTATCTGCTTTCTGCGCATAGCTCAGTCCATTGACTTTATATTGCAGACGGTAGTATTTTTTATCTTTCTCCATCGGGTTTCTGAAG
>CALRLS020000151.1:0-10656 GCA_943368815.1 Cyanobium sp. NIES-981 | reverse complement strand
GAAAAGCGTTCCTTCTTTCAGATTTGTTGCTGACGAAAGATTAGCATCTTCTGTCATTGACCAGGTGCCTTTATCAAGGAAGGCGATTCCGTCTAAATCAGAACTGCTATTGACAGAAACCAGCGCCTCTGCTCTTAACGATTCCGATTTCAACGACCAGTATTCGCTTTGATTGATTGCATCCACACCATCAGAAACTTGTTCAGATACGTTTAGCGGGCTTCTGTATAAATAAGCCGCTGTAAGTTTCTGGTTTTCGTTAGTTCTGGCTACTCTGAACGAGCGGAAATTGGTACCATCACCTAAAGGGAACTCAAAACCTTCATTTCCTTCTTTGCTCACAACTCCCATTACATGTGAGAAATCTGATGCTCCGTTGTATTTACCATTGGAAGCAAATACTAAAGGATTTTGTGCAGATGATTCAATTATACCTCTGCGGAAAGAAAGTGATTCGTCGATACGAAGTGTAGTTTCTAACTTTAAATCGTTGTCTAATAGCACCTGGCTAAAAGATAATTCTTTAGCACCTTTTAAAATCTGAGGTGAATTGCCATCAAAAACAACTGTGCCTGCAGACTTTACTGAACTAAGGTTTTCAAAATTCTTCTGGAAATGTATCTTACCATTATTTGTAAGTTTCCCATCGTTCACTACATCAGTATTGAAACTAACAACCGCTCCTTCACTCACAAAGAAATCAGTGTTATTAACCACCTGTGCTTGTAGCTGAGTCGCAACAAGGCATACTCCAAGCGAGTAAATAATTTTTTTCATATAATCCTGCTTTAATTTTTCTGTTTTCCGATTATAAAATTAATGAGTGTAATCTAGAAGAAAAAGCTTTTTCTCTAAATTTTATTTAATGGTAATTCCAAATTATATGGGCAGGTGTCTTTGGTGTACGATTCCGGGAATCGATTCTTCGTGTATTCTTGTACTAATTTATGAAACAAATATCATTCCATTCATATGCGTGCCAAAAAATATTTTAACTTTTTTCAATATAATCGCACTTTATTTACTAGGAGGACCCATATTAAGACTAAAGAAGCGATTAAAGCAAACGCAAATGGCAGACTTATGCTCTTGGACACAAAGCCCACAACAACCGGGCCTGCTAAGAACCCGGCCATACTAAAGGTATTCATCGTCGCCAGTCCTGCTCCTTTGGCCATACCCGGTATCCTGGCCGAACTACCATATAAAATAGGTGCGCCGCAGGATACTCCGGCACCAACCATAGCAAAGCCCAGAATGGCTGTTATAGTATAAGGTAAGAGGATAGCCAGAATAAGGCCACAAATGGCGATGATGCCCCCAACTCGCAGTACTGCATTACCACCATAGCGGGGAATCAGGGCATCACCTGCAAAACGCCCTACTGACATGCAGAATGAATAACCTGCCAGCCCCCAGCCTATAAAATAATCTTGGGTCTGCACCACGTCTCTCATGTAAACCGCCGTCCAATCAGCCATTGTCCCCTCTGTTATATTAGTACAAAGGCTTATCAATATCATTAATAACAAAGCTCCCTTCGGAAATACGAATTTTGCGCCTTCGCTTTTCTCAATCTTTTCTTCATGAATACTGATTACCGTCGGGCGAATGAAAAGCACTAAACTAATAAGACTGGCAGCCAGTAGCCACATATAGTAGGGAGGTGGAATCTTCAAACCCTGTGTGAAACTCGCCAGAATAGAACCAAACATTAAACCTGCGCTAAACATACCGTGGCAGGTTGACATGATATTGATGCTATACTGATGCTCCAGACTTGTAACACAGGTATTCATGGCGACGTTGGTCGTAGAAATACTAAGACCTACCAGAAAAAGACTGATAGCAACCAGTGGCAGATAATTCATACTAACAGGCATGGCATATAATACCGACATAAAAACCAGACCGGCAAGGGTGGTATTGCGCATCCCAAAGCGCTTAATCAGAATTGTAGTAAAGGGATTCATACCTGCAGCTCCTAAAGGCAGGCAGAGCAATAACAATCCGAGTTGCGCATCATCCAGCGCATATTTTTGCTTGACAAAAGGTATCAATGTAGCCCAACTACCGAACAAAATACCCATGGCTGTAAAAACCATAGCTACAGCCAGACTCTGGCGATGAAAGAAAAATGTGGATAAGTGCTTAAACATAAACAATGGTAAAAACGAAACACATACAATACTCGTATGTTTGCCGATAATACACTTTCTTCGTTAAAAAAATTTTCAATCTGACTTTTAGTCCGTAATCTCAATTCTGTTTTTCTCGGGGTCGAGTATTACACTCTCATAATAGCCATCACCAGTCCTTCTTGGCTCTCCTGCTATTTCAAAGCCATCATTTCTGAAAATTTCGGTCAACTCATCTACCCTATCCTTGCTTCCGGCTGTAATAGCAAAATGTGTTATGCCGACGAACTGCTCGTGACCATTATTCGCTGTATCTACAATACCCGGCATTTGCATTAATTCCAGTCTTGCACCTGAATCGAAAGAAATAAAATATGATTCAAAGTTTTTCTTATCGTTCCTGTATTTCTCATTTGACTTTCCATCAAAGTATTTCACATAAAAACTCCTCATTAATTCCAGATCTCTTACCCAAATAGCCAGGTGTTCAATTTTCATGGTTCAAACAGCGATTTAATTTTCTGATAGTTCAATCCCACGTAATTCACAATATAATCGTTACATACAGGCAGCTCTTCCTTTTTGTAGGTACTTAATACCCCAATCACTTTTGCTCCGGCTGCCTTTCCGGCCGATACACCCGAATGTGAATCTTCAAATACCACACAGTTTTCGGGCAATATCCCCAGATTAGCTGCCGATTTCAGGTACACTTCCGGATTAGGTTTATGATGAATCACATCCGCACTTGATAATAAAGACTGCATTTTATCGATCAGTGGCAGCTTGCTCAGAATCAATTCGAGGTTCTCGACAGGTGCCGAAGTAGCTATACCGGTTTTGATACCATTGGCTTTCAGGTCATCAATAAATTCCATCAGTCCGTCGATAGCTATTACTTCCGGTTCATATAATTGTCTGAAAAGCGCTTCTTTTTCAAACTCCATTGCAATAAATTCATCACCTGTTACGTCTCTTTTAAGGAAGTGTTTCAGGATATAACTATTGCTTTTGCCATACATATGGGCTATAAACTCGGCTTCGGTGGCATCAACCTCAAATTTTTTCAGGAATGCTTTCCAGGCCAGTGAGTGGTGCGGATTTGTGTCACAAATGACACCATCCATATCAAAAATTACTGCAAATGGTGTTTCCAATACTTAATTATTCATTTTTTGCAAAATTAGGGCATTTACCGGGCGTTTACTACTCATTTATTTACTAATTATGATACGTGATTGTCAATATGTCGGTCAAAAATCTTATTTTTGCAATAAACCCTGCTAAAACTAGTGTAAGATGTCTTTCAGCCCTTTAAAAGTTGTTAAAAGAAAATATATTCTCACTTTTTGTTCCTTTCTTTTTACAATCAATGTTTTTGCTCAGATCTCGCTTTCCTTTCCTACCAATAGAATCGTATTTCAACGAAATAATGATAATATAGGCTTTATTAATATTTTAGGTAATTACTCTCAGCCTGTGGATAAAATCGAAGCAAGATTGATTCCGGTGCAGGAGGGATGGGGTACGGCTGTGGACTGGACTATTGTGCAGGAAAACCTGAAAGCAGGTTATTTTTCTGGCAGAGTTGGGGCTGTCGGGGGTTGGTATACCATGGAAATCAGGGCCATAAAAGACGGCGCTGTTATACAAACCATTACAATCGACAGAGTAGGTGTGGGTGAGGTATTTGTGGCGCTCGGGCAATCGAATGCAGCAGGAGTACCCGGAAATAATCCCCTTAGTGCTACCGATGACAGGGTGAATGCCATTAATTTCAGGAACGACGCTGTTTTAAACCCTTTACCTGAAAATCTTAACTTTGTTCATTTAAATGCAAACGTTGATATAGCGCCTGCCGGCTACACCGCCTGGTGTTATGGAGAATTAGGTGATAGATTGGCCAAAAAACTGAATGTACCAATCATGTTTTTTAATGCAGGAGAACAGGCTGTTTCGGTTATTAACTGGGTGGAAAGTGCTAAAGGCAAGCCGACAATCAATATTTTTGGTATCACAATGCCCGGTGGCTTGCCCTACACCAATCTACGCAATACTTTAAATTATTATGGGTCACTATTAGGTGTGCGCTCTATGCTATGGATGCAAGGCGAAACAGATAACCATCCCAACCACTTATCAGCACCGGTGTATGCTTCTAATCTGCAGAAATTAATAGATATTACCCGAAGCCAATTCAGTGGTAATTTAAGCTGGGTTGTGACTCGCACCTCGCTTACCTATCAGTTTCCATCAAATCCTGAGATTATAGAAGGACAGAATATTGTAATCGGACGTGCAGGATATAATGTATTTCCAGGACCATTTACCGATGATTTACAGCCTAACAGACCTGACTTTGTTCATTTTAATAATGCTGGGCCTGGTAATATGGGGCTTAGTATTCTGGCCGAAAACTGGGATAAATATCTGGACGACAATTTTTTCAGAAATTCGAAGCCTGTCATGGCAAGGTCTGTTGTAGACATAAATCTTAGCTGTGACCCTAATAATCAATCAACACTTACTTTACCCGATGGTCTGACAAATTATAACTGGTCGACTGGCGCTCATACCAATCAGATAATCGTAGATAAGGGTGTGTATTCAGCAAAAGTAAAAGACCAACAAGGCAATGATTTGCTGGTGCCTACAGTTAACACTCATTTTATTTACCCTGTCACTAAACCTCAGATTACGCATGAGGGAGATTTAGAGTTTTGTGCGAATATAAAATCGAGCATCAGCTTGAAAGCAAATGGCGGAGAATTTAATAACTTCCAATGGAGCACAGGTGTCAATGCGCCTGAAATAAGTGTTGATAGCAGTGGTCAGTTTGCAGTAAAAGGATATAACCTATTTGGCTGCGCCTCGGATATTTCAGAAAGTATTGCCGTAAAGATAAATCCTGCCCCTCTGAAACCACAGATTGCGGTTTCGCCCAGCCCATCCGTTTGTGAAGGTGCAAGTATTCAATTGAGTGTGAATAGCGATGAAAACCTGCTTTGGAATAATAATACTACCGCTAAAGATATTTCGATAGATTCGGTCGGAGTTTATAATTTCAGGGTAATGGCTACTAATGCATTTGGTTGTAGTGAATTATCAGATAGTGTTGCGGTGAGAATTAACCCACTTCCTGCCAAACCACATATTGTCATTTCACCTGATACCATAGCCTGCAAAGGCACTCCAATTAAATTAAGCACAGATACAAACGAGGGTGTTCTATGGAGCAATAATAGTACAACTAAAGAGATTTCGATTGATTCCGTGGGCGATTATAAATTCAGGGTAAAAGCCATTACTCCTTTCGGTTGTGTTCAGGAGTCAGACATTCAAAGAGCGAGTATTAAAGAAACACCAAAAACACCTGATATAGACAAACTGGGTATTTACACCCTGCAAGCCCTGAATGTAACTATTGGTGAATCTGAGCAGTATCAGTGGATAAGGGAAAATGCTAAATTTACTACCACAAAAGTATCTTCGCTCAAAGTACAACAAGCCGGTAATTATCAGGTTTCTGTTATCAGAACTTATCAGTTAGGTAGCAATCGTACGCTAACGTGTGAGTCTATTCCTTCAAAGGCTTTGTTCTTGAGTTTAGTGGCTGATGATATTACACTTTATCCGAATCCGGCATACGATTTCCTTTATCTCGAAACAAAAGGTAGTTTAAAAAACGTACAGCTGCAATTTTACACTTATGCAGGCAAACTCATGTATATATTTAACATAAGCGAGACAAGCGAACGTAAAGCAATTGATTTAAGAAAAGTTGAAAACGGCGCCTATATAGTGAAAATAAAAAACGCCGATTTTGAGAAAACCGACCGTGTAATTATTAGTCAGAAATAAAGAACTATCTCTATTAATATTTGGTTACCATAGATGAGGTTTTGCCTTGTTTATTACAATATTTATACAAATCAATTATAAATACCTGAACTCTTCTCCGGAAGGCCGGGTTTTTCTGCATGGAAAATTCTTCACATAATTTTATAAAATATCCTGATGTGGATGTTCTTGACCCTAAGCACTTCATCATTATTAAAGGAGCAAAAGTAAATAATTTAAAAAATATAAATGTTGCCATTCCCCGCAACAAACTGGTGGTAGTGACGGGTCTTTCAGGAAGTGGGAAATCATCTCTCGCCTTTGATACGCTTTTTGCTGAGGGGCAAAGAATGTATGTCGAAAGTCTTAGTTCTTATGCCCGTCAGTTTTTAGGCCGTATGGAAAAGCCTGACGTGGAATACATCAAGGGAGTTTCGCCTGCAATAGCCATTGAACAAAAAGTAGCTACAAAAAACCCTCGCTCAACCGTAGGTACTACTACCGAAATTTACGATTATCTTAAATTGCTGTTTGCCCGTATCGGTATCACCTATTCTCCGGTTACAGGGCGTGAAGTCAAAAAGGATACCGTTACTGATGTAGTTAATTTTATTCTCTCTCATGCAGAAGGTACCAGGGTAATGATACTTACACCGCTAAAGATTAAGGATAATCGTAATGTCAAGAAAGAACTGGATTTATTGCTTCACAAAGGTTATACCCGTGTGCTGATTGATGGCGAAACCAAACAGATTGAAGAGATTATAGAGGAAGCATATATTATTGATGAGAAGCAGCACAAGATTGAGATTCTGATTGATAGAAATACAGTAAAGCACGATGATGAAGATACCCAGTTCCGTTTTTCAGATTCTGTGCAAACCGCATTTTTTGAAGGGGAAGGTGAGTGTATTATAGATGTGGTTGGTCAGGGAAAGCGTATTTTCTCAGATAAATTTGAATTGGACGATATGAGCTTTGAAGAGCCAAGCGTCAATCTGTTTACATTCAATAATCCGTATGGCGCCTGTAAGCGTTGCGAAGGTTTCGGGAAAATACTAGGAATAGACCCCGAACTGGTGATTCCGGATAAAAGCCTTTCGGTTTTTGAAGGGGCAGTTGCTCCATGGCGGACCGAACGGATGAGCGAGTGGGTAGCTCCTTTACTTAAAAATGGTATCCGTTTCGATTTTCCGATTCACAGAGCTTATAGAGACCTGACACAGGAACAAAAAGATTTACTCTGGACAGGCAACTCTTATTTTGAGGGGCTGAACGCTTTTTTTGCAGACATAGAAAGTCAGGTACATAAAGTACAGTACAGGGTAATGCTATCCCGCTATCGTGGCCGCACCGACTGCCCAGATTGCCGGGGTTCACGTCTGCGTAAAGATGCAGCTTATGTAAAAATCGGGGGGGCTTCTATCACAGATATTGTATTAAGGCCTATCTCTGATGTCATTCAGTTCTTCAAAACATTAGAGCTACCAGATTATCAGCAAGGTGTTGCCAAAAGAATTCTGATTGAAATCAGAAGCCGACTTGATTTCATGGAGCGGGTGGGCTTGGGTTATTTAACCTTAAACCGACTTACTTCCTCTCTATCAGGTGGGGAGTTTCAACGTATCAAATTAGCTACATCGCTGGGGAGTGCATTGGTAGGCTCAATGTATATTCTTGACGAACCAAGTATCGGTTTACACCCAAGAGATACGCGCCTTTTAGTAGGTGTGCTTGAATCGCTGAGAGATTTAGGTAATACTGTTGTGGTAGTAGAGCATGAAGAAGAAGTGATGCTTGCTGCCGACGAAATTATAGATATTGGCCCCGAGGCAGGTACTCTGGGTGGACATCTGATTTTTCATGGAAACTGGGAGGATATTAAGAAAGTCGAAAAGGCGGAGAACAGCCACACAATCCGTTTCCTGACAGGAGAAGACCAGGTGCTGGTTCCGACACAAAGAAGAAAGCCAACTGATTTTATTGAAATCAAAGGCGCCAGGGAGAATAATTTAAAAGAAGTAGATGTAAAATTCCCGATTGGTACGCTTACTGTTGTAACAGGCGTGAGTGGTTCAGGCAAATCAACTTTGGTGCGTAAAATCTTATTTCCCGCTGTTGCACGTCTGAAAGGAGAATATAGCGAAGAAGCCGGAAAATACAGTGACCTGACAGGCTCATTAGACAGAATTACTCAGATTGAAATGGTTGACCAGAATCCCATCGGGAAATCTTCCCGTTCTAATCCGGTAACCTATATCAAGGCTTATGATTATATCAGACAATTAATGGCCGACCAGCAATTATCAAAAGCCCGGGATTATAAGCCTGCATTCTTCTCATTTAATGTAGATGGTGGTCGCTGTGAGGCATGCCAGGGTGAAGGCGAACAAACCATTGAAATGCAATTCATGGCAGATGTGCGCCTGAAATGTGAAAGCTGTGGGGGTAAGCGATTCAAACAGGAGATTCTGGAAGTAAAATATAAAGACAAGGATATTGCCGATATTCTTGCCATGACAGTTGATGAAGCTATTGAATTTTTTAAAGAAAGTGACGCTAAACTTGCTGATAAACTGCAACCATTGCAGGATGTAGGTTTAGGTTATATTGGTCTTGGGCAATCGTCAAGTACCTTATCAGGTGGAGAAGCCCAACGGGTAAAATTGGCCTTCTTTTTAAGTAAAGGCAATGCCGACAAGGGCAAAACCTTATTCGTATTTGATGAGCCAACCACAGGGCTGCATTTTCATGACATCAAGAAATTACTGAAGGCCATCAACGCTTTGGTTGACCAGGGCGATTCGGTAATTATTATTGAACACAATATGGAAATCATTAAATCAGCCGATTGGATTATTGATTTAGGCCCTGAAGGTGGAGAAAAAGGGGGTTACATAACTTTTGAGGGAACACCTGAAGACATGATAAAAATCGAGAATAACTATACAGCAGATTTTCTGAAAGAAAAGATAAAGGTCTGACGTGGTCAGACCTTTATCTTAATCCATTATTTCAAATATAATATTGTCTTTTACCTTACTATTTTCTTCATCTACCAGTATATTGATTTCTTTAATTACCTCCATGAAAACAGCTAATTTATCAGCAGGTATCATTTCCTGAATCTTCTTGTTAAAGATAATTACTCCCTCTCTTGCAAAGTTTCTCTTTTTCTTTCCCTCTTCTGTCAGATATACCTTTACAAATCGTTTATCTTCAGCGTCCGTTTCACGGTAAATCCAGCCTTTTTCTTCCAGCGTTTTCAGCATCCGGGTCAGGCTTCGGGGCTCCATTCCTATCGATGGGCCTATTTTGGTAGCAGGAGTGCCTTTTTCTGAATCAATATTAAGCAATACATAGCCAATGGCCATGGTTATATCATATTGGCTTGCATAGGCATTGTACATGCGAGAAATGGCATGCCATGCCCATTTTAAATGAAAATCTATCGTTTTTTCCTTCCTCATTAATTTTTGTTTGCATAGGGTAACCACAAATGTAGAAAAAAATCAGTATGCAGGCATACGGTTATGAGAATTATTTTGAAAGTGACCTGAGTTAATCAAAAGGTTAATCTTACTTTATTTTACCAAACTTATCAATTGCTTGCAGTAGACGGGAAAAAATTATACTTTGGAAGCGAAAAATGAATTTAACGATTATGGACTTTAACTATTTAAGCTATTTTGGCTTATTCATATATTTTATAGTTTTCCCTACACTACTCGGTTTGGAAGGAAAGAATAGAAGAATTGGCTTTATACTTTCCTTTATACTTGGCATTTTAATTACTCCCTTATTAGCCTGGTTCTTTGTGATGAATTCGGGCAGAAAAGATGCACTCGGATGTAGACATTGTGAAAATAAATATAATGAGGTTGAGTTTTGCGGCATTTGTGGTAAAAATGACGAGGGACTTCTTCAACACGAAATTAAAAATGAGAGCCTCTAATCAAAAAAAGCGACCAGGTTTCCCTAATCGCTTTTATGCATATTATTAGAAATATTAAATCTCAATCAGGCATTTACCTTCCAAACCCAACCGAAAGTATCTTCTACTTTACCAGTCCGAACATCATTCAGGGCTTTTTTCAATCTTGATGAAATAGAGTTCTCAGTAATCGCAGGTAATACATAATCTTCTCCCTCATGGCCAATGGCAGCGAATGGAGATACTACTACGGCTGTGCCGGCACCAAATACTTCAGTAACGGTTCCGTCAGCAATACCTGATATTACTTCTTCTACTGATACTTTTCTTTCTTCAACTACAATGTCCAGCGATTTTGCTAATTGTAATAAAGAATCACGGGTAATGCCTTTCAGAATAGTGGTGCTTACATTTGGCGTAACCAATTTACCATTGATTACAAACATTACATTCATGGTGCCTGATTCTTCAAAATATTTATGCTCAATTGCGTCTGTCCACAACAATTGGGTATAGCCTTGCTCCTGTGCCAATTTAGCCGGATACAAAGAAGCCGCATAGTTACCTGCACATTTTGCATAACCCACGCCACCCGGAGCTGCGCGGATAAATTCAGTTTCTACTTTCACTTTGGGAGGGGTAGAATAGTATTTTCCTGCCGGACTCATGATAATCATGAAGCGGTAGTTATGTGATGGGCGAACACCCAGATATACATCACTTGAGAACATAAACGGACGAAGA
>CALRLS020000150.1:0-10678 GCA_943368815.1 Cyanobium sp. NIES-981 | reverse complement strand
CCTCCTCCGAAGAAATCGTTACTTTTTTTCAACGACATCCTCTATTAAAAAGAACTTCAGAAGAAAATCTTATCTTTAATATAAATTATAGAGAAAATGCGTATATAGATTTCTTCGGTATCAAGTTTAATTCCTATCTAAGTGCAATTCTAACTGATTTCCTACGACATAAGCTGATTCAACAGGGCCAATCTTTCACTTTCGAAACAGTTATGTCTTCTGTTGATAAAATAAAAATTCTCGAAACTGCACATCAATTCGGATTTCGTAATTATCTCTATTATGTAGCAACAGAAGACCCTTCTATTAATCTTGAACGTATCAGACATCGCGTCCGTTCTGGTGGTCATTCTGTACCTGATGAAAAAGTAATAGAGCGCTATTATCGCTCATTAGATTTATTACTTGATGCTGTAAAGAGGACTGATAGAGCATATATCTTTGATAATTCAGGCGATAATATTCAATGGATAGCCGAAATTACTAAAGGGTATCAGTTAGACCTTCAAACGCAGAATATACCTCAATGGTTCTCGAATTATATTCTTGATAAACTTTAGCACTTATCTCTCCTAACCTCTATGGAAACCTCACTAAAACGTATTGCCTCTATTGATGTATTTAGAGCATTGACCATGCTACTGATGATATTTGTGAATGATTTCTGGACTTTAACAGGTATACCTGACTGGCTGCAACACTCTGAAGCTCATGTGGATTTTCTTGGGTTTTCAGATATTATTTTTCCTTGTTTTCTGTTTATTGTCGGTATGTCAATACCATTTGCCATTAAAGCCAGGGTCGCGAAAGGTGAAAACAATTTACAGATAATCCGGCATATTGTTTTGCGTTCTATTGCTTTATTAATCATGGGCTTATTTACAGTAAATATCCCTGAAATGAATGCAGAAGCAACTGGCATGAGTAAGGCAGTTTTTCAAATAAGTGCTGTAATAGGCTTTTTTCTTATATGGAATGTATATCCTAAAAGTGATGATTCTAAGAAATACCTATTCATTGGCTTACAAGTACTTGGACTTAGTATTCTATTCTTTCTGGCTTATAAATTCAGAGGCGGAGAAGCAGCGGAAATGATGAAACCTCATTGGTGGGGTATTCTGGGGCTTATTGGCTGGACATACCTTACCTGTGCAATCCTGTACTTATTCTTTTATAAGAACAATACATTACTCGTGGCTACCTGGGTATTCTTTAACCTGATGTCAATTGCAGGACATGCAGGATGGTTAAAATTAATATGGTCTGATGGGCCCAATGACTGGATTTTAGGGAATGGTGCCTTTGCGGCTTTTACTTTTACAGGGATATTAGCAACGATATTATTAGAACGTTTTTATACAGCAGAAAAGAAATCAAAACTAACGTATATCTATATCGGTATTGGTGTGCTGACCTTAACATTTGGGTTCTTTTTGAGGAAATTCTTTATTATATCGAAGATTTATGCCACACCAACATGGGTATTTATTTGTTGTGGTATCGCTTTTATTGCCTATGCTATTATTTACTGGCTGACAGATTTACAGCACAAAGCAAATTGGTTTACTATCATAAAACCTGCAGGCACAAGTACACTGACCTGTTATCTGGTACCTTATATCGTCTATTCTTTCCCGATTGCATTGCCTGTCAGTCTCACTTTTGGTGGACTAGGTTTGATTAAATCTATGGTATTTGCTTTATTGATTATCCTGATTACAGCCTTGCTTGGAAAGATTGGTATCAAATTGAAGATATAGGGGTAAAACCCTATATCTTCAATTTGATATTCTTGAAACTTCGACACAGATTTATAAAATTCTGCCGAATTTTGACGATTTGAAAAATCGTCAAACATATTTTATTTGCTTCTCTGAATGGCTTTCAGAAGCGAAGTATCATCTGTCGTATCAAGAGCTATTTCCCAAATCATTACACCGCCACAGCCACTTTGTCTGGCTAATTTCGTTTTATTTTCTATCGTGATTGTCCCATTATAGAAGGCGCCTTTCCAATAATCATCATAAGGGCTTGCACCATCTTTTATTAAATCGCTATACCCCGGGCCATAGTTGCCCATGCCTTTTTTCGAATAGAAAGGTAAACCTAAAACAGCCTTGTGTGCAGGTAAGCCACGTTCTTTTATCCAATAGTCAAGGCTTTTTACGGCCAACGAATAGGGAGAGTGTGCTATGACATAACTCGGGCCATAATCAGCATCATAGGCCATCAGGTTCAGCCAGTCCATTTTATTGAATGCTTCCTTTTTAACACCACCACCTTTTGCACCATAAGAGATTACTGCTGCGGTCAGTTTTTTACCTTTTTTATGCAATGAATCGGCCAATTCAGAAACTAAACTGACATAATGGTCAGCAGAAGGACTGTTTTCATCCGGATACTCCCAATCTAAGTCAACACCATCCACCTGATAGTTTCTGACAAATTGCATGACATTTCTCACAAATGTATGCCTGCCTTGGGCACGTTCTGCCATTTTATGGAAACGGGTATCATCCCCACCCTCATCGCCAATACCCCAACCACCAATCGAAATAAAAACCGATTTTTTATGTTGATGCGCAACCTTCACCAGACTTTTCAATGTTTCGGGATTGCCGAGAGGTAAAAGTGTATCTCCCGTTTTGGCAGGAATCGCAAAGGAATAATTAATATGCGTCAATAAATGCATAGGCAGTTTTTCAGGAGGAATAGAAGGCGTATAATACCCCACCACCTTGAAATCTTTACTTTGCGCAAATGATGAAAGAACTATTAAATGTGTAATAAATAGTGTGACTAATAAGCGTTTAATCTTCATTTTTCTTTGGATTTGGTTTAATAATTACTCAATCACAAGCCATGTATAACCTCCGGCAGCTAATTGAATGTTAAGTTCTATGGAATAATCTCTGTTGATTTGATAAGTAGTTATTTTACCGTTTTCTATTCTGACTTTGGCTTCTTTCGTAAGTCCTGTATAATAGAGCGGTAATTTGATTTTTCGGGTAATGGCTTCTTTTAATGGATTATAAAGCATTACGAGACCTTTAGTAGCTAAAGCCGGATTTACGTGCATAATCCCATCCCAGTCTCTGCCGTCCGGACGGCGGAGGTGTATAATATCGGCATTCAGAATGTCTCTGTATTTTTTGTACCACTTAATGGTTTCTATTACTACTTTTTTGGTGGCATCAGTATCATATAATCGTGGGCCACGGTAGCAGGCCTGTATACCCGCCCCATAGTATTGCATCATCAGTTGTTTATAATCGCTCAGGTGTTGGCTTAATGGCTCCAATACTGCCTCTGGTCCCCCACCCTGATACTTGGTAAGTGGCACAAAACCCCAGCCCATTGACGGGATTTTATCCCAGGTACCATCAAAAATATTCTGCCTGTTTAATATCTTCTGTTGCTCTCTCGACAAAGAGAAATTTACTTCTCTATAGCCTAAGGCAATTTTGTGCGAACCGTCTAAGAAATACCAGTCAGGCGCGTTAATATATACCCCGCGGGCATTAAGCCATTGATAAAACTCTTTCTGCATTTGCATCTGCACCCATTGAGAATCGTCGAGACCTTTGTGACCCGGGTGCTTCGTAGATGCACAGACATCACCCGGATATGGCCCATCATGTTCAAGCAAATCAAAGCCTGTTTCGCTGATGAATTTCTTCAGGCTATTAAGATAGTTGATTCCCCATTTACTTGCCAGACAAGGCGCATTACCAAAGAAAGCACCCTTATCGGGTAAGCCTGTGACAGGGTCAATCACATCATTTTCATCGTCAATCCGACGGCTACTGAACAATGAGTAGCCACCCAGTTTAATCCCTTTGCTATGCGCATAATCAGCCAGCTCCTTGAATTTCCTGATATTGGCTTCCGAAGCATCTTCCATATTCAAACCACTTCCAAAACTCAGAATCACCATTTCATAACCTGTTTCCACACATTGGTCAATCGTTGCTTTAACTTTGTCAGGGTCAGTACTAATCAGGTGCATGAAAATCGGATTCTGGGTTGTCCAGGGTGCAATGGTGCGATACATTTTCCGGCGTGCTAATCCGTTTCTCTCTCTGCCGTAACTATCTAAAAGTAATTCATACGAACGGATAGATTTGTAATTAGCGTTTGGCGCTAAATCAATACCTACACCTAAAGTCGGATATATTTCTACCACACAAGGGGTTTCATAATTATAGTTTACCTGAGATGTGTAAGAGCTGTCAATCTTCCAGTGGGTAGCCTGATCTGATAACTCATAACGCATAGCGTTATTATAAGCGTAGTTATTTTCAATATATAGTTTCTGCGGCTTCTTCATCTTTTCAGGTTTGCCTACTACGGCTGATTCTTCTTCCGGCGTAGCTAATATCTCATTGACTACCTGTGTAAGTCTGAATGCGGCATTCGATTTATTTTCTATGCTTACCCATTTGCTTAGTAGTGGTATTCCATCAAAAATTTCATAATTTACTGTTACTTCAATCTCTTTTAGTGCAGGTAAATCAGATGCAAAAATGAGCTTAAGACTCTTACCTGTTGGCTGATTCTTATTTGCTGTCCAGGTAGTAGTTTTCCAATCAAAGTGGGGTTTTACCTCCCCTTTTTCATAGCGAACAAATTGAAAATCGTCAGGCTGTCCGGTGAATTTATCTATCCATTCTTCTAACAGATAGGCCTGTTCCTTTTGTCCATATAGACCTCCGATATTATAAGCTTTGCCATTAATCATCACACGGGCTTCCGGTCTTACCGAGCGGATAAATTGCTCATTAGTACTAAGGTTTACGAAACTGACAGTAGCGGCATTAGGGCTCACACGTATTTGTCGACTAATAAGACCATTCGTAATTTCGAGTAGGTGACCGTTTTGCAAAACCTTTACTTCACTTTTTTGTGTGAGTGGTTGAATTAGCCAGTCTTTGCCTGAGTTTTGGGCAAATACCGTATTAGCTGCTAATAATCCAATAATTAACAGGTAGTTCAGGGTCTTCATCTTTTGCATATTATTTCAGAGCATCGGTTAGTTCATAGGTCCAGGCAAATTGACAGGGAATCGTATTAGGATTTACCTGTGGGGCAGTAATAGTCAGTACCTTGTTTTTGTAGATGTATTTTATTTCTCCATCAATACCCAATAGTTTTACTTTAGTCGGCTTTTCTATATTCTCGATAGTTATAGTTTCCTGCCATTTACTTGCAATAGCATAGATATTTCTGCCTTTTTGTGTAAAATGCATCTTCGATTCTTTGGTATATGCAGGTGCTGAGTCCCATTTACGTGTGCCGTAAATTGCATTACCATTCACTTTCAGCCAGTCACCTATTTCTTTAAGGCGTTGTTGCATAATAACCGGGATGCGTCCATCGGCTGTTGGCCCGATATTCAATAAGAAATTACCTCCTCTGGCTACAATATCCACTAATTGATGTACCAATTGCTCTCCGGTCTGGTAGACCTCTAAATTCTCGTTGCGGTTATATCCGAATGATTCGCCAATGCCCCGGCATTCTTCCCAGGGTTTTGCAAAACCATTGGTTGCTGAATTATCTGTCCCACCATGACCGTATTCAGAAGTATAAAAGCTACCATGCTTACTTTTGGTATCGTTACCCCAGCGGTCGTTTACTACCACAGAGTTTTTTACAGGTGAATCATTATACAACCATGCCAGAAACTCTTCACTTTTCCATGTTTTGGCAGGGTGGTCCCACTCCCCATCTGTCCATAAAATATCAGGTTGGTATTTAGTTACCAGATCTTTCATTTGCGGAATCATGCGCTCGTTCACATAAGTACCTACATCATTTTTATAAACCGGATTGAACCATTCATACAATGAGTAATAATAGCCCATATGCAGTTTTTTGGCTTTTACTGCCTTTGATAAATCTCCGGCTAAATCTCTGTGCGGACCTACATCCACGGCATTCCAGTTCCAGGATTGAGCGCTTGGCCAAAGGGTGAAACCCTCATGATGTTTAGAAGTCAGTACTACATATTTAGCTCCGGCCTGTTCAAATATCTTAGCCCAATCATCAGGTTGAAATAATTCGGCTTTGAATTGCTGTACAAAATCCTGATAAGAACTTTTGCCATAGTTTTTCTCATGAAATGCGACAAACTCCTTATGGATTTTGAGGTTGGGTGCAAACAGGCGCTGCCAATACCATTCGGCATAACCACTACCAAAACCATCCGCATTTGAATTAGTTGCCCATGCAGGCACCGAGTAGATACCCCAGTGAATAAAAATCCCGAATTTGGCGTCTTCAAACCAGGCTGGGGTTTGGCGTTGGTCAAGGCTTTGCCAGTTGGCTTGATATTGTGCGTATGTTTGAAAACATACCAGTGTTGTAAGGATTATAAGGTATTTCTTCATGTGAATAGGTTGAATAACAGGGAATTATAAGACGTAGTAGAAAGGCGTGTCACGGTTTGAAACCGTGGCACGCTTAAGAATGAGAATCAATTATTATAGGATATAAATTTGCTTATTTAGGAAAATGGCTCTTGGCCATGTATACCTTACCACCATCGTCGGCAAGGGTAACTGAATAGCTGAAGCCATGCTGAATAGAATATGCTCCATATACCCCCTGCTTGTTGATAGCAATAAAGCCTACCTGAAAGCCTTTGGCTTTTTCAGGGTTGATTTTAACAATACGTTCTACGGCAATTTTGCAGGCTTCTTCCGGTGATTTGCCTAAGCGCATCATCTCCACTACAAGGTGGGTTCCGGCTACTCTGATTACCTCTTCACCCTGTCCGGATGAGGTAGCAGCACCTATTTCGTTATCAACAAATAAACCTGCACCGATAATAGGCGAATCACCTACACGGCCATGTAATTTGAATGCCATACCACTGGTAGTACAAGCACCTGATAAATTACCTGATGCATCAAGAGCAATGGTACCCATCGTATCATGGTTAGGTGTGCCATCATCAAAATAACTAGGTGCAAAAGGCCCGCCATCTGCTTTCTTAGCCTTAATCTGTTGTTGCTCTATGTTAATGACAGGCTTATAATCTGATTTTTTCAGCCATTCTTTATAGGTTTTCTCTGCATCAGCCGATAACTTATCGGGCTCTCTTTTAAAGCCATTGGCTAAGGCAAACTGTAAAGCGCCATCCCCTACCAGCATTACATGAGGGGTGGTTTCCATCAATTTACGAGCCACTGAAATCGGGTGCTTGATATGCTGTAAAAAAGCCACTGAACCACAATTGGCCTTTTCGTCCATGATACAGGCATCCAGTGTTACCTTTCCGTCACGGTCAGGGTTTCCGCCTAAACCTACGCAACAATTAATGGTATCTTCAATTGAATTGGCGGCTACTTCTACAGCGTCTAAGGCTCTGCCCTTTTTCCTGAGTACTTTCCATGCTTCGGCATTTACAGCCAGGCCGCTATCCCAGGTAGAAACTACAATAGGTTTATTGGCTATAGTTTTTGTATTAGCAAATGCCTTGCTTGCAGCCATAAAAGGCAGGCTCAATGCCGACCAGCGTATAAATTTTCTTCTTGATTGCATTAGTTTGTTGATATTAGGTTATGAGTGTATAATGATTTTAAAATCAAGCTTACTGTCTTACTATTTTCAATACCCATGCATAGCTATTGCCCGCTGTCTTTTTCACTTTTTCCGGAATCTCTACTATTACCTTACCGTCTTTCGCTACCCATTTCAGTTTTTCGGTGCTGCCTAAAAGGCTCATTAAAGTGTTCTTTGATAGGGCCAGATTACTTATTTCAATACTTGCCGGAATGCTTTCTTCACCTTCGTCTGCTCTATAAATGGCATAAGTTGTATTAGCATTATGTGTAAACACCAGTTTATTTTGTTTGCCGATTTCGTTATCGCCTCTTGTATTATAAATAGCCTCTCCATTTACCTTTATCCACTTCCCAATTTCCTCTAAACGCTGATAAGCCTCCGGATGAAAATCTCCTAGTGGGCTCGGGGCAATATTCAAAAGCAAGTTACCATTTTTTGACACTACGTCTGTCAGAATATGTACTAATTTTCTGGCAGGCTTGAAATTTTCTTTGGGTATATAAGACCATGAATCACCCATTGTCATACAGGTTTCCCATGGTATAGGCATATAATGGTCAGGAATCTGCTGCTCCGGTGTTACATAGTTTTCAAACTCCCCACTTACCGTTCTGTCTACTACCAATAAGCCCGGCTGATGTTCTCTTGACATTTTAGCGATGCGAGCCATGTCAATATCCTGGTCGAAAGGTATAGTTTTTTGCCATGATACCGAAGTATCAATACTACTGAACGGGCGCACCCAACCGCCATCTAGCCATAGAATATCCACTTTACCATAATCGCTCATCAATTCTTCTATCTGGTTATAAGTAAACTGCTTAAAAGCTTTCCATTTCTCAGGGTATTTGGCAGGATGATACGATGGGTTACGGTCTTTCGGAGGGAAGTATGACCACCAATAATCATTGGTATGCCAGTCTGGTTTAGAGAAATAAGCGCCTATCATAAAATCATCTTTGCGGAACGCACCGAAAATTTCTTTGGCTACATTACTTCTGGGGTTAGAAGCAAAAGGCGTATTGGTAATTTTATAGTCGCTTTGCTTCGTATCAAACATAGCAAAGCCATCATGGTGCTTGGTCGTAAAGACCAGGTATTTCATACCTGCATTCTTAGCGGCAGTAGCCCATTTTTCAGGATTGAACTGTACCGGATTAAATGTCTTCGGCAGGTTTTCATACGCCTTTTTGTATTCGTACCAGTTGTCTTTATAAGGCCCCCTGCGCTCACACCAGCCTTCATCTTCCGGGCAAAGGCTCCAACTTTCTACGATACCCCATTGGCTATAAGTACCCCAGTGCATCATTAATCCGAACTTCACATTCTGCCATTGGTTCAGTTTTTCTTTTACCTTTGGGTCTGTCGGAACCACATATTTATCATGGTTCTGCTCGGAATGTTGTTGGGCAAAAAGTGAATGCCCGGCTAAAGCAATGAGTATAGTGATTAGTGTTTTTTTCATTTTTTTATACTTACAGAGAATGGAGGAAGACGGGCAATTTAACCCCTTCCAATCTTGCGATTATTCTATATTAATTATTGTTTGATAACTACGAAATACAATTTCGTGGTACATTAAAAAGCTTGTTTCAATAATTGAGGGCGTTCGCGTTCTATTTTTAGCATTAACTCTCCGAACAAGGTATTTGCCCATGCAAACCATTTGCGGGTAAATTTGCTGGCATCATCTTTATCAAAAGACTCGTGCATATAGCCTGTGCCTGCGTGTATATTTTTCAGGAATCGTAATTGCGCCAGAATCTCCCGGTCATTGTTAGAGGTCATAGCTCGCATGATAATACTCATAGGCCATATCTGGTTAACAAGCGTATGCGGACTACCGATACCCTCTGCGGCTTTGCCTTTGAAGAAATACGGATTGCTATCACTCAAAACAAAACGACGGGTATTCTGATAAACAGGGTCAGTCGCTTTTACCGCCCCCAGATATGGTAGGCTTAGAAGGTTTGGCACGTTGGCATCATCCTGCAATAAACGGTTGCCGAAACCATCTATTTCCATGGCGAACATCTGCCCATAAACAGGGTGACTGATTATAGCATGTTTTTTAATTGCCGTTTCTACCTGATTGGCAAAGGCTGTGCATTCTTTAGCAAAAGCCACATCCTTAATCACTTTTTCTGAGATTTCGGCTAACTGACGGAACGAAACGACAGCAAACAGATTGGAAGGAATCAGGAATGGATACAAAGTAGCATCATCCGAAGGACGGAAGATACTATGAATTAATCCGTTAGGTTTAGTATTATTACCATAGCCATTGCCCGGCACAGTATCTGTCGACCACGAGGTGGTGCGTCCGAAACGATACCTACCTCTATCAGTCAGGCGTTGTTGCTCACGGCAGGTAGTTATAATCAATTTAGCTGCTTGTTGCCATTTCTCATCAAAAACACTTATATCCCCTGATATTTTCCAATAATGATAAGCAAGACGAACGGTATAGCACAATGAATCCAACTCCCATTTGCGTTCGTGTAATTCAGGTTTCATTTCCGTATGGTCTGTCATCCATTCAGATTTTCCCGGACCATCGTTAAATGCATTGGCATAAGAGTCAATCAGAATACATTCTGTCTGGCGGTTGATTACCCCAGCAATTAAGTCTTTTAATTTAGGGTCTTGCTTGATTAAAGATAGATAAGGCCAAACCTGTGCAGAACTGTCTCTTAACCACATAGCATGAATATCCCCGGTAATTACAAAAGTATCAGGTCTGCCATTCTTGGTTTTAAAAATGACCGTAGTATCTAAAGTATTCGGAAAACAGTTTTCAAACAACCAGGCCAGTTCAGCATCTTTCACCGACGATTTCATGCGCTGAATGGTAGCTTCAATGACCGGACTGCTAAAATTTCTTTTATCAGGTGCCACACGTACAGTCGGAAAATCGGCGGCAAAAACGGTATTGCCTGCCATCAAGCCGATTCCGGCAAGAGAAGTGGTTTTAATAAAAGTTCTTCGATTCAGGTTTTCCATTGAAAAGAGAATATTAAGGAAGGTATGTCTTTAAATAAGCCTGTAGTTTGGGCTGTATTAAGCTGTTTTCAACAAACTTTCTACTACATAGGTATGTACCCCA
>CALRLS020000149.1:0-10731 GCA_943368815.1 Cyanobium sp. NIES-981 | reverse complement strand
CTCCACGAAAATGGATATTATTCCTAATACAAAATAACCATCATACTCCTTGCCCCATGTGCCCCAATTACCAGGGCCTGCTCAATATCAGCCGTTTTAGAGGGGCCTGCTATAAATGCTCCGTAATTGCCTATAGAATCTAATAGTTTATAAGCTTCGTGCATGTTAGCAACTACATTTGCTTTATCCAGCACCAAGACCAGATGTTGCGTAATAAAAGGCAAAGCCCGGTTAATCATATTGCTTTCCGGCACCCAAATAGCGCCGTTTTCTGCTACGCCTACTACACCTTCTATTATAGCCAAATCTACCTGTTCTAATATATGTTTTGAAGTATTCGTATCTATCTCAACATTGGCTTTAACCAATTGAGAAGCGACATTCTTTAAATCAGAATAATGCGTATCAATTACCTCCTGACAATCTGCTTTACTATTTACCTCAACCGCATGACCACCAATGCCCGTTAAAACGGTTTTGAATTTCTCAATACTACCATCACCCTCAAAAGCCGGAATAAGTGGTAGATTAATGAAATCCGGTTTATTGGCTTTTACACTGGCTAATATTTTTTCTCTGCTACTCATTGTCAGGACTTCTTATTTTTATTATACCACTCTTTAAAGCTTTGCTTAGGCGCGTCAGGTAATTCGCGTGCAATTGCCCAGGGATTCATGCTTTTGGCATGAGTCATGCCGTGAGGCAATATGCGCAAAGCCCCTCTGGCTATTTTGCCTCCTAAATCATATACTTTTGGCATGGCCAGCATTTTTGCCAGCCCTTTCATGCCCCATTTTTTAGCTGCAGGTAATTCATTTTCCTTCGCAACTACCTGTCGCCATTTATAAAGCTGCACATGAATGTCTATCTTAACAGGACATACATCAGAGCAGGAGCCGCAAAGTGTACTGGCAAATGGGAGTGAGCTATATTTGTGTAAATCAATATTTGGCGATAGAATAGCTCCGATTGGCCCCGGAACAGTGAAGTCATAACTATGTCCACCACTACGACGATAGACCGGGCAGGTATTCATACAGGCACCGCAGCGAATGCACTTAAGCGAGCTCCTGAAATCAGACCTCCCTAATTGTTGGGTTCGGCCATTATCTACTATCACAATATGCATTTCCTTGCCCTCGGCAGGCTTTGTGAAATGCGAAGTATAGGTAGTAACAGGTTGCCCGGTAGCACTGCGTGCCAATAGTCTGATAAATACTGATAAATGTTCTACCTTAGGAATCAATTTTTCCATGCCCATACATGCAATATGTACATTGGCCAGATTGACACCTAAATCAGCGTTTCCTTCGTTGGTACATACTACAAAACTCCCGGTTTCAGCTATAGCAAAATTAACGCCCGTTAAGGCAATATCGGCTTCGACGAACTTCTGTCTTAAATGTTGGCGGGCGGCTTCTGTTAATGCCTGTGGATCTTTTTCGCCTTTGGGAGTTCCTAAATGCTCGTGAAATGTTTCGCCTACATCTTCTTTTTTCAGGTGAATAGCAGGCATGACTATATGACTAGGCGGCTCGTTTCTGAACTGAACAATGCGCTCCCCTAAATCAGTATCTACTACTTCGACCCCATTTTTTTGCAGAAATGGATTCAGATGGCATTCTTCAGTCAACATCGACTTACTTTTTACCATCCTGATTGGCCCTGTTTTACCTTTTAAAGAAGAAGCATTCCGGATAATATCTAATACAATTCTGTTATGTTCTTCACCATCAGCAGCCCAGTGTACCTGCACGCCGTTTTTTCTGGCATTCTCTTCAAACTCAATGAGATAATTGTCCAGATTACTAAGCGTATGGTCTTTAATTTGGGATGCCAACTGACGTAATTCCTGAAACTCCGGAATTGGATAAATGGCTCTGTCTCTTTTCTGACGGACAAACCAGAGCGTTTCGTCATGCCAGGTAGTTCTATCAAAATTCTTAGTAAATTTTTCGGCTAATGCAGGGTGGTTCATGGTTGGCTTCCGTTCAAAATTTCTGCAATGTGCATTACTCGTATAGGCACTTGTTGCCTTTTTACTATACCCTCAAGGTGCATCAGACAGGACATATCACCTCCGGTTAATACTTTGGTACCGTGGCGCACATGGTCGGTAATTCTGTCTTGGCCCATTCGGGCTGAAACGGCCTCTTCTGTGATGCAGAATGAGCCGCCAAAGCCGCAACATTCGTCATTGCGATCTAGTTGGGTTATCTCAATGCCTCTGAGTTTTTTAAGCAAAGTGAGAATCTGTCCGCCTTTATCACCTGTTATTTCGGAAGCATTGGCATGACGAAGGCCTCTTTGGCCGTGGCAACTTAAATGTAAACCTACTTTATAAGGGAAATCAACAGGTATCTCTTCTACTTTTAATATGTTTTCCAGAAAATCAACGAGTTCGTATACCCCTTTCCGTACTTTTTGCACGGCCGGAGTCTGCTCAATTATATCATAATGTTTTTTGACATGATAAGTACAACTTCCGGATGGGGTAACGATATAATCATAGTCAGCAAAGGTATCCACAAAATGATGATATACCTCTTTGGAGTCCTGTTCACAACCACTATTGGCCATCGGTTGCCCGCAACAGGTTTGCTGCGTCGGATACGCTACCTCCACACCCAGTTTTTCTAATAATTGCAAGGTATTAATACCCACATTAGGATAAAACTGGTCAACATAACACGGAACAAACAGGGCTACTTTCATGAATACTAACTTATTTTTCTCACTCATTGGGTGAAAAAATAGATTTAAAGGCTTTAATATATCGTCCCTACGGGACTTCAGAACTTATCTTCACTATTATTTCTACCGATATATTATCCCTACGGGATATTTATAATTATTATTTTCAATAGCCTAAGTCCCGTAGGGACGATATATTGGTAGAAAAATTAAACCTATTAAAACACTAATATCCCGTAGGGGACGCCCAGTCGGGATAATATATTTTAATTTAGCTAAAAGAACTATTTCTTTCTTTTCTTCTTGTACTCACAAGTCTTATTATCAGACTTTACATAATAAGATTTATAATTCTTTGCTTTAGGGTCAGTGCAACCACAAAGATTCAATATCTCAACCTTACGGAAATCAACAGGGTGGCTTTCGCTTTGCAGTGATATATAGCCTTCGCCTAGAAGTTTGCCTTCTACCATTAAACTCGGGTCGTGTCCGCTTACATTACCGCCTCCGGTTTGCGTTTTAGTGTATTCCAATACCTTTTCGCCATTGATAAAATGTTGAATAAGCGAGTCGCCTAAAACCAATACTTCGGCACGTACCCATTGGTCGCCATCATAAGTTTGCGAGGTAGAATTAATACAATGACGTTTATCGAGTTTGCCCTGATAAAACACATTAGTGCCGGGCGTACAAAGATTACAGGTAGTACGCTTGCCTTTACCTAGACCCCCTAATAGCTGTACTTCTATCGAAATCGGGAAGTCCTGGTCTTTGCCCATTGTTTCCGGAGCCTGACAATGTATCATAATACCACTGTTGCGTGTTGCCCAGCCCGGGCCATTAGTGGCCTGGTCGCCAACAAAACGGTATTCGGTGGCGATACGGTAATAGGAGTATTTGTCTTTATAAAAAATATGTCCGAATTTCTCGTCAAATGAGGCATAGGCATCATATCGGACTTGCAGCATTCCGTCTGCAACCCTGAATGTCTTGCCAAAATTATCGTCTAAGGCATAATTACGGATTTTAGGATGCCAACCGTCAAGGTTTTTTCTGTTGAAAATTTGTTTCCATTCTTTAGGGTCTATTTCCTGAGAAAAAGCCATAATAGAGAAACAAAATAGAAAAATAGTAGTCAGTAGTTTTTTCATTAGATGAATAGTTGGGCGTGTAAGCTTAATAATCTGTCAATGCAAAATAACACCAAGTTTTGCAAAGAAAGACAAGACCTGAGGAGTATTTTGTATTAAAAGTGCTGACGTAGTTTTATAAACCCGTAGCTACACTGAATTTTCCTCTTTTGCTAATCAGTCCTTCGCGCACTTTTGCATGACGGAAGGTAGCAACGGGGTCAAAAGCTCCACCTAACTGACGGCTTGCTTCAGATACTAAGGTTCTTACATCTGTAAAGAAAATATCTCTCAGCAATTCCTCTGCCTTCAATACATCGTTATTTTCCTGGGCATCAGCTAAAGCAATTCTGTCTACCAATAAAGCCTTGGCATAAGTCGATAAGATAGCATTCACTGATTGTAACAGGTCTTCAATAGGATCTTTGGTATTGTGGCTTGCATCAATCATCCATGCCAGCGGCGGATTTTTTATACCAGGGTCTTGCATCCCGTCTACCAGTTCGTTGAAAATCAGGAAAAACTGATAAGGTTTGATGCTTCCGGTTGTTAAATCATCATCGCCATACATAGAGCCGTTAAAATGGAAGCCACCCAGACGACCGAAGTGCATTAAACGCCCTACAATCTGTTCTATATTAGTATTAGGTAAATGATGACCCAAATCAACCAATACCTGTGCATTTTTACCGATTTGCTGGCAAAGCGAATAAGAAGTACCCCAGTCTGGTATTACCATTGAGTAGAAAAACGGCTCATAAGGCTTGTATTCAATCAGCATCGTCCAGTCCGATGGCATGGCTTCATAAATATTCGATAGGGAGTCTGCTGTGCGTTGATAGGCTTTACGGAAATGTTGTTGTCCCGGGAAATTAGAACCATCGGCTAACCAGACTGTCAATACTTTAGAGTCGAGCAGTTTACCATATTCAATACACTCAATATTATGTTCAATGGCCAGATTTCTGCTATCAGCCTGTGAATGGGATAAAGAACCGAATTTATAAGAAAAAGGCTGGTCTTTCTGGTCTTGAAAAGTATTTGAATTAACCGAGTCAATAGTCAGATGATGCTCTTTCAGCAATTGCCTGACAGCCGACGCATCAGAGGGTATATCCCAGGGGATATGTAAAGAGATAGAATTAGAAGAACCGTTCAACTGATGTATTAAGCCCACATCCTCGATTTTTTCTTCCAGATTACGAGGTTCTCCACCATTTGGGAAACGCCCGAAGCGCGTACCCCCTGTCCCCAAAGCCCAGCTTGGAATAGCTACCTGAAAAGCCTTTATTTTATCAATAATGCTTTGTGCATTGATGCCTTTTCGGTTGAGTAATTCACTGATATAAGCTAATTTAAACTGATGATCGGCTTCCAGAGTTTTGTTATGGTCTTGAATAATATCAGTAGTAAGCATTTTTATAGATTTTGGTTGAATGTAATTATAGACTCTTACGCCGGATAATATAAAACGGATTTTTTATTTTTATCTGTTTTTTATCCAACAATAATGCGGCGGCTGTCCGACCCATGGTTTCAAAATCGGTGGTAATAACCGTAATCTCCAGTAATTCCTTTAAAGTAGTTTCATTAAAAGAAACAATGCCGATGTCATGCCCTATCTCATAATTAGTCTGCCGGGTTTTCTTGATTAGCTCAGCCAGATCGGTTTCTTCCACAACTACATACGCCGTTTTGGGTTGCAGGATTTCGTCAAAGGCGTTTTCTTTGATGGTGTATTCTTTATGAGAATTGATACAGAAGAACCGGAACCCTTTCACAATTTCTTTCGGATAATTACCATCACTCGGAAAAATCAATACCATGCGCTGGTATTTTTCAAGTAGTTCGTTAGCAGATTCCAGAGCATCAAAAATATCATTTTCAAAGTCCTGATAAACACTTAAGATAGGCTTTTGATATTCGGGCAGGTCTTTGTCTAAAATAATTAATTCTTCAGAAGGAATTTTCTCAATGGTTTTTAAAGCTAAAGATTTATCAGTTTCAGGGAAGAAATGAGGCATAATTACATAATAATTATACTTGCCTAAATTCGTTTCTATGATTTCCTCAAAAATACGGGCATTATAATGGTGTATCTGTAAATCTACAGTCGCTTTGTCTCCCAATACTTTCAGAAAGGCATAATAAATGAGCTTTTTATAAGAACTTAGTTTGTTGAAAATCAACAAAATCCGCATTTTGCTATGCTCTTTGCCATTTATATAAAATCCTTTGCCCTGTACTGCCGTAATATGGCCCTGTTCTTTTAATTCCCGGTAGGCTTTTTCTACGGTATCCCTTGCCAGATAATATTCCTCGCTTAATTCGCTGATAGAAGGGAGTTGCTCGTTTTTCTTTAAAACTGTTCGCTCTATGTCCGTAATGATAGACCGTACAATCTGCTTGTACTTAGGGGTCTTATCATTGGGGTTGAGTTGTAATTTATACATTTTTTCGAATAATTTTAATATTACAACCCCACCCCAACCCTCCCCAACAGTGGGGAGGGAGCTAAAAGTCCCTCTCCCCACTGTTGGGGAGAGGGAATAGGGAGTGGGGTTTGCTTTACCTCACAAAAGCCACAGCTACACCGCCATCAACATTCAGGATATTCCCGGTTGATTTTGATAAGCTGCCGTCAACAAATACCCTTACGGCTTTGGCAATATCTTCAGTTAGTATTTCTTCGTTCAGGAGCGTGCGGGCTGCGTACATCTTTGGCAGGTCTTCTACTTTTATGCCATACGCTTTGGCGCGGCCTTCTGCCCAATCGCCTTCCCATATCTTGCTACCTCTTAATACAGCATCAGGATTAACCGTATTTACCCGTATTTTATCTTTGCCTAATTCGGCTGCCAATAGGCGGCTCATGTGCGCCTGTGCAGCTTTGGCTGTACCATAGCCTACATTATTAGGGCCGGCAAACAAGGCATTTTTACTTGCTATATTAACAATGTCACCATCCAACGCCTGTTTACGCATAATCTTAACAGACTCCTGCGATACGAGGAATTGCCCTTTTACCAACACATCCTGCAATATATTCCAGTCTGCCAGTGTATGGTCTTCCAAAGGTTTAGAAATAGATAATCCTGCACAATTCACTACAATATCTACCCCACCAAATTGCAGGATTCCCTGTTTAATTGCTTCGGCAATTGATTCCGGTTGGGTTACATCAATCCTTACAGTGAGCACCACATCTTTGCCATATTGTTTACGTAATTCGGTTTGAGTGTCTTCCAGTCGGTCACGGTCGGCTGCTATAATGCAGGCGCCTTCTTTCAATAGCTCTTCACAAATTGCTTTTCCGATGCCACCCGTGCCACCGGTTACAAATGCTATTTTGCCGGATAACGATTTAGGCTTAGGCATACGTTGCAATTTGGCTTCTTCCAACAACCAGTATTCAATATTGAAGGCTTCCTGTTCGTCTAATCCCACATATTCAGAGATTGCCTCTGCGCCTTTCATTACATTGATAGCGTTGGTATAGAACTCAGCAGCTACCCTTGCTGTTTGTTTGTCTTTGGCAAAAGAAAACATACCCACACCCGGATATAGAATTACTACCGGATTGGTATCTCTCACAGCCGGACTATTCGGATGCTTGCAACGTTCATAATAGGCCACATAATCGGCTCTGTATGCTTCAAATTGTGCTTCTATTGCTTCTTTATCGGTTCCTTTTAAAACAAGAGGACGGATTTTGGTACGTAAGAAGTGGTCTGGGCAACTTGTGCCTTTTTGTGCCAGTCTTTCCAGGTCATTTGAGTTCACAAATTCAAGCACACGAGCATCATCAGTAAAATGCCCTACCATTCTTCTATAGCTCGATGCAAGACCTCTCAAGGTTGGCATAACCTCCGAAGCGGCTGTTTTTCTATCATCTGCTGCCTTTGACTCTATTTTAGCGCCACCAAAAACCGGACGTTTCACACCGTAATTTTCTTCCAGATAGATGGAAGCCATTTCAATCACCTCTAAAGTATTGATATAAGATTCGTAAGAAGTATCACCCCAGGTAAATAGTCCGTGACCACCCAGAATAACGCCTCTTAAATTCGGGTTTTCTACTACGGTTTGTTCTAATTTCAAGCCAAGGTCAAAGCCAGGGCGTTGCCATGGTAACCAGGCAATGGTATCACCCCATATTTCTTTCATGATTTGCTCGCCATCTTTACTGGCAGCAATAGCAATTAAGGCATCAGGGTGTAAGTGGTCAATATGTTTGAAAGGCAATAGCCCATGCAGGGGAGTGTCAATTGATGGAGTAGCACATTTTGGGTCAAAGAGGCAGTGGTCAAATAGCCCTACCATTTCATCTTCAAAAGCCAGGCCTTTGTAACGCTTTTTTAAAGCATGCAGACGATCAACATATAGGTTGGCGCAGCCTTTTTTGGTAAGGGTGCCAATATCGCCACCGGAGCCTTTTACCCACATCACTTCTACCGGGTCGCCTGTAAGCGGGTCTGTTTCAGTGATTTTGCACGAGGTGTTTCCTCCGGCATAATTAGTCAATCGTAAATCTGCCCCGAGGAGATTAGAGCGATAGATAAATAAATCAACTTCATTATTGGCTAATTCTGCGGCTTTGTTGTCGTCCCATAGGTAACTAACATGTTTGAATGTCAGCGTATTTTCCATGCTTTTCTATAAAATTTTGTTGCTGTATAATCTTTCTTATCGAATACAAAATTCAACAATTTTTTACAAAAATCCTCATGTACTCTCCTGTAAGATGGGGGAATTAGCAGAAAGATTTCAGATGTGGGTTTTGGGGATACCACAAAAAAATAAAGTGCCGGATTAGCCAGCACTCTATTATCGTAACCCAAAAAGTAAAAAATATTTTTTATGGATGCTTTTATGACATCCGGATTGTTGTCTTTAATTTTATTGTAGAACTAACATTCTGTCCGGTTGTACGTAAGAATCTTCTGTACTTACGTCGGAACTCCGCAGCCTTTCTTCTTGATATAAGTATTTTCTCCTCGTGTATCAGGACTTCCCCTCCACGACAGTTGAAATATAAATCTTTTACGTGTTCTAAATTAATGATGTAAGAACGGTGCAGCCTCACAAAATTAGTAATCTCATCTAACTCCTCTTCAAAGATTCTTAACGTTTTAGAACTAATAATTTCTCTACCATCGGCAAGCTTAAAAATTGTGTAATTTTTTGCGCTCTTCAAGTATAAAATATCACCGAGCTTAACCATGTTACGTTTGCCAGCAACTCTCATGGACATATTGGCTCCAGTAGCTTGGCTTTCCACATTTTGGACGACCGTGAACCCTTCAGGACTGAACGGTGTCTTGTAAATTAGCTTATTCATTCGTAAGGAAAGCTTTAAAATTGTTGAATTTAATAGCAAGTTAACTTTGACCCGGAACTATTACAACAACGATTCGGTAAGTGGCAGGATAAATTAGATAAGTGGCAGATAATCTTAAATAATCGAACTTTTTGCGAAGTAGGAAAAGCCTTACACTGCTTTACTTTTGTATAATTGGGAGTTTTTTTTTGACATTTTCAAGATAAAATGATTAAACGGATACATTTTACGAGGAGAATCCTGGTTGAAAATGACTAAAAAAAAGGTACAGAAAGAACAATTTCTGCACCTGAAATAGGTATAAAAAGCATGCCAATATACATCGGCTATGGCTGATTTTTATTTTTAAATTGCATATCCAGATTGAAGGGGGCAAACCCTTGAACTAGATATTACTCAACCACTCTAAAAACTCTGACTTGCGCCGTCGTGATACCGGTAATTCTGTACCCTGTTCAGTCGTGATTGTTCCACCTTCTCCTTTAGTATATCTTTTTATGTAGTCACGGTTGACTAAGAAAGAATGATGAATACGGAAGAAATCGTAGTTGGCCAGCAAGTCTTCAAAGTCTTTGATACTTTTAGAGACCGTAATTTTCTGGTTGTCGTTCAGATAGATATGCGTATAATCTTCGTCTGCTTCGCAGTAAATAATATTATTGACAGGCACAAACTGAAATCCATTCAGAATGGGCAATGGTATCTTATTTGTTTTGTCGCGCGGATTCTTTAGATTTTGAATCAGGTGGTCAAAATTCTGCTGACTGTTTTTCTTTTCAATACGTTCTTTAGCTTTGGCAATGGCTTGCTTTAGCTCTTCAATATTAATAGGTTTTAGTAGATAGTCTAAAGCGCTGAATTTAATGGCTGTAACAGCGTAGTGGTCGAAACCGGTAGTAAAAATAACTTCAAATTTTGGATGAGTAAATTTTTCTAACAGGTCAAAACCGCTGCCATGAGGCATCTCCACATCTAAAAAAACAATATCCGGCGATTTTTCCTGAATAAGTTGATAAGCCTCTTGTATTGAATTAGCAGTGCCAATTACCTCTATTTCTGTCGAACAGAACAGGTAAATGATACTGTTTAAGGTTTCAACACTTCGATTTTCATCATCAACTATTATAGCCTTATACATAAAAAGGATTTGTTTACAAGTTTACTCTATTCAATAATATAGGTATCAGCCATAGGAATAACACCAATAGCTACACTAATATTAACTGTTAATAATTTATATGTATAGGGAGAGGGATACTTACACAATACAAAAGAAAAAAAACATTCCAACTTAACCAAATTTTGGAAATTTAATTTCAATTGTCGTGCCAATATCAGCTCCGGGTTCATACGGTGGCTTTAATCGGTCTTCAACCAGGAAATGAATGTCTGCATCGGCAATTAAATTAAAGGTTTGCAGGCGTTCTTCTGTAATTTTCAAACCTTGCGATTTATAGCCTTTTCTTGATTTCGACTGAATCTGTTTGGCCCTTTCCCGGCCCACACCGTCGTCTTCTATTCTACATACCAGGTATTTTCCCTGGTTGAAAAAACTCATGTATAAAT
>CALRLS020000148.1:0-10733 GCA_943368815.1 Cyanobium sp. NIES-981 | reverse complement strand
TGGGAGGGATTGTTTTTGCTCCTTTTCTCACAAAAACCTAGTAAATTAAATGAAAAAAAGACAACAAATCAAAAAAAAACTACTGTACCTTATGAAACTATCGCTCCTACAGTGTTGCATTGCGATGATTTTTACGGGTATCTCGTTGGCAAAAGATGCTGAAGCGCAGGAATTACTCAACCGCAAGGTGAGTGTTCAGATCGAGAATCGCAACTTTGAAGACGTTATCTCTATCATAGAAAAACAGGCCGATGTAAAATTTACATACCGACCTAAATTATTGGCAAAACCTCAAAAAGTCTCATTGAATATCGTGAATCAATCACTTTCGCAGGTATTGGATAAATTGCTGACTCCTCTGAAAATCAAATATAAGGTTGTTAACAACCAGATTATTTTGTCACGGTTGCTCACGCTGGCGCTTCCGGAGGAATTGCCTAATACGATTGTGTACCCTCCCAATGAGATAAATACAGCCGATAAAAGTGTAAAGGGGACCGTGAGTGACGAAAAGGGAGAAGGGCTGCCGGGAGTAAGCGTAACAATAAAAGGTACTACAAGAGGCACAGTGACAGGTGTAAACGGGGAATATAGTATTACAGTACCTGATAGTAAGGCAATTCTCGTTTTCAGTTTTGTAGGGTATGAAGCACAGGAAATAGTAGTGGAGAACCTGAGTACTTTGAATATAACCATGAAAACAGATACCAGAGCTTTAGAAGAAGTAGTGGTAGTGGGCTATGGTGTGCAGAAAAAGAAAGATTTAACAGGAGCTGTATCGTCTATCAATGCCGATGTTTTTAAAGAACGCAAAGAAACGCAGGTATCGCAGGCATTGCAGGGAGCTATGTCGGGTGTAATGGTAAGCCGCAGTGGTGCCAATGGTTCGATGGGAAGTGCTAATATTCAGATAAGAGGGATAACAACCATTGGTAATTCTAATCCTTTAGTGATTGTTGACGGGGTGCCTGTGAGTGATGTGAATCAGGTAAACCCAAATGATATAGAAAATTTATCAGTATTAAAAGATGCGGCTTCGGCTTCAATTTATGGTTCGCGTGCAGCGGCGGGGGTAATTCTGATAACTACCAAAAGAGCCAAAACAGACCAGGCGTCTTTCAATTATAGCTACGAAAGAGGTTTTGATACACCAACGCAATTGCCTGATTATATGGGAGCAGTGCGCTACATGGAATTACAGAATGAATTACGCTGGAATGATGCAGGTAATGGCGCCAATAAGTTTCCGGCTTTCAGCCAGGACCTCCTGACAGATTATGCGCAGAAACACAAGACAAACCCGGACAAATATCCTGATACTGACTGGATGGGAATGACGCTTAAAAACATGGCCCAACGTGAGGCACATAGCGTGAGTGTAGTAGGCGGGTCGAAATTCGTAAAATCTAATGCCTCGGTTCGTTATGAGAAAATAGGCGGCTTTTATGATAACAAGAGCTATAACCGGGTTTTTGTGCGTTCGAACAACGACTTTACGATTAATAAAATAGTTGGGGGTACGGTTGATTTTAATTTTAAAAGAACCAACACTGTTGATCCTACTGCCAGTGATCCATTGTATCGTACCAGAATTGCAGCGCCGATTTATGCAGCTCTTTGGGCTGATGGCAGAATTGCAGACGGTAAAGCCGGAGAAAATGTATATGCTAAGGTAAAATATGGTGGCACAGACCGCTATACTTATAACCAGATTGGTGGACGTATAGCTTTAGACCTGAAACCAATTGAGGGGCTAAAGATTTCGGGTATTCTGGCGCCTATTTTTGATTTCATAGACCAGAAAAGATTCAATAAAAAGGTAGATGTGTACGCATCTGATAATCCTAATCAATTTGTAGCTTCATTGATCGGCGGTGGCCTTACTACCCGTCTGGACGAAAACCGTGCGAGCAATTATAGTCTGACCACACAGCTATTGGCCAATTATGCCAAAACCATTGGCAAGCACGATTTCACTGCTTTGGTGGGTTATGAAAATTATTATTATAAAAGCGAATCAATAGGCGCTTCCCGTGACCAGTATTTATTTGATACCTATCCTTATCTTGACCAGGGTCCTGCTGCTTATAGAGATAATTTCGGTACTGCTTTTGAAACTGCCTATCGTTCTTATTTTGGCCGTTTGACTTATAGTTTTCAGGATAAGTATTTGATTCAGGCCAATGTGCGTCGTGATGGTTCATCGCGTTTCAATGCAAATTATCGTTGGGGTACCTTCCCGTCTGTATCAGCCGGTTGGGTGGTGAGTGAAGAAGAATTCCTGAAAAACCAGAATCTGGTATCTTTCTTAAAACTTCGTGCTTCGTGGGGTACTCTGGGTAATGAGCGTATCGGCAATTACCCGTCAGTGGGTATCATGAGTTTTAGTAATGCGTTGTTCTATCAGAATAATGTAGTGGTTTCGCAACAAACAGCAGCGCAACAGCAATATGCCATCAAAGATATTTCGTGGGAAAAAACCTCTTCTGTTGATTTAGGCGTAGATGCGTATTTCCTGAAAAACAAACTTCGTTTTACGGCTGATGTGTATCGTAAAGAAACCAAAGATATGCTATTGGCCTTACAGATTCCGATGTTTGTAGGCTTCGAAAACCCTAACCAGAATACGGGTATTATGACCACCAAAGGTATCGACCTTGATTTGGGCTGGACGAGTACTGTTGGTAAGCTAAGATATTCGGCTTCGTTCAACCTCTCACAATTTAAATCAGAAATGGGTGATTTGGGCGGAACAGAGTTTATCGGAGACAAAATCAGAAGAAACGGGAGCCAGTTTGATGAGTGGTACGGTTATATCTCGCAGGGAATCTACCAGACACAGGAAGATGTGAATAACTCTCCTAAACTGAGTACTAATGTAAAAGTAGGAGATTTAAAATATACAGACATAAGCGGCCCGAACGGTGTACCTGACGGAAAAATATCGCCTGAATATGACCGCGTGCTTTTAGGTAATTCTCAACCACAATGGATGTATGGCGGTAATTTTAGACTGGATTACAGAGGCATTGATTTAGGTATCAGCATTCAGGGTATTGGTTATCAACGCTCTTCTCTTTTGCCTTATACCGATTATAATGCCGAAAACTTCGGGGCGTTTCCTGTTTATCTGGATGGAGCCACCTGGAGTATGAACAATTCAGCAGACCAGAATCTGGCAGCAAAATACCCAAGATTTACCGAAACCAACAGATCGCTTAACCGTAGCTTATCAGACTACTGGTTGTTCAATGGTGGCTATTTCCGTCTGAAAAATGTAACATTGGGTTATACAATACCGCAGAGTATCACCAAAAGAATCATGGCAAATAGTATCCGTTTTTACCTAACCGGAAGCGATATTTTTTCTCTGAACAAATATCCTAAAGGTTGGGACCCGGAAGGCATAGGTATCGTATCGACATACATTGGCGGATTTTCTATTGGTTTCTAATATTAAACAGACAACAAAATGAGAATAAAAATATATAGTGCAGTGCTAAGCTTACTATTATTAGCTTCCTGCCAGAACTCCCTCGATTTATACCCTTTGGCTCAGCCATCGGCTGAAAAATGGTATTCAAACGAAACTGAAATACAATTGGCATTAAACGACCTGTATCGTCTGGACTGGTGGCAATGGGATGAAGACAATACGAGCGTAAATTATTTGTCAGACGATGGCTTCTACCGTCAGGCATTGACACCCATCAAAGCCGGAACCGTAACCAGTCAATGGGATTTCTCTACTACTTTCTGGCGCAATGGTTATAAGGCTATTGCCCGCGCCAACCGTGCTATTGTGGCATTGAATAGCCCTGAAACCAAAGCAAAGGTAAGTCAGGCAAAATTAGAGGTTTACCTTGCAGAAGCTCGTTTTCATCGTGCCGCTCAATACGCAAAACTGGTTGGCAAATTTGGTGATGTGGTTTATACTGATGCCGTAGTGAGTATTGAAGATGCCTATAAAGTAGGAAGAACCGACAAGAAAACAGTTACGACAAAAATATATGAAGATTTTGATTTTGCGATAACGAATCTACCTGCTTCTTATGCGGCATCTGCCGTAAAACGTGTTACCAAAGGAGTGGCTTTGGCTTTAAAAGCCCGATTTGCGTTGTATGAGAAAGATTATAATACGGCAGCAACAGCAGCAAAGGCCTGCATGGATTTGAACCAATACAGTCTACACCCTGATTACGGCAATTTGTTTTTGCAAAGCACCAAAAACTCAAAAGAGGTTATTTTCTCAATTCCCCGTTCTTTAGAACAAAAAATCACATTGGGGCCTACCTCTGATAAAATCACAAGAACTTCAGGAGGTTTTGCAGCTACCAATCCAACCTGGGATTTGTTCTGCACTTATTTATGTACCGACGGCAAAACCATTGATAAGTCGCCATTATATGACCCTCGCAATCCTTTCAAAAACCGTGACCCACGTTGTACTGCCTCTATTGTAGAGTTTGGTCAGGCACATTTGGGTTTTATATATGACCCTCACCCGAATGCGGTACAAGTACTTAGATTGAGCAGTAATTCATTGGTTACGAATAACGATAACCGTGTGAATGCCCAGTTTGCTTCTTTCAATGGTCTGGTATGGAAAAAAGGTATTGATGATTCATGGTTGGCCAATGGCCGTCTGGTTGAGCCTGAGCAGATTATTATCCGCTATGCTGATATTCTTTTAATGTATGCAGAAGCTAAAATTGAATTAAACCAGATTGATGATTCGGTATTGCAAGCAATGAATACTGTCAGAGCAAGAGCCTATAAGGTAGCAGCAAGTGCAACTACGCTTTATCCGGCTATTACTGAACGCAATCAGGCCGAACTTCGCAAACTTCTACGCATTGAAAGAAGAATGGAGCTTGCTAACGAAGGTTTAAGATACATGGATATTGTTCGTTGGAGAATTGCCGGAAAAGTATTGAATCGCCCTATCTATGGTATGCTTGACCCTGTTGATTTAAAAGCCAAAGTAGTTGAAAAAGGTCTTTGGTTCTTTGCGGGAACACCGACAATTGATGAAGACGGTACACCTGATTTCAGCGAAATGGCAAAAACAGGGCTTATTAAAAACCTGGTGCCTACTGCATGGACTGACCGCCAGTATTTATGGCCTATACCAACGGCCGAGATTCAGATTAATCCAAACATGAAACAAAATGAAGGGTATTAAGCATACCTGATTACCAAAATTTTATTAAAAATGAGAAATTCTAAAGCAATTGTAGCAATTGCCCTGCTACTGGTTTGCCAAACCCTAAAGGCACAGGTTAAAACTTCTTACCGACAGATTAGCGGTATCTATCCTCACCTTACCTATTATAACAATGAAGGAGAATGCGGTACTGGGGCGGTAGTGCCATGGGCAGGTAAATTATGGGTGATTTCCTACGGGCAACACTTTCCTTTTGGCTCTTCAGATAAACTTTATGAAATCAGCCCTAATCTCGACCGCTTGGTGCGTCCTGAAAGTATTGGTGGAACTCCTGCGAACCGTATGATTCATAAAGAGTCTAATCAGTTATTCATAGGGCCTTATGCAATCTCAAGCACAGGTAATGTACGCACGATTCCCTATACAAAAATGCCGGGTCGCCATACAGGCAATGCCCGTCACCTTTTTGACCCTGCCAATAAGATTTATTATGCTACGATGGAAGAAGGCTTCTATGAAGTAGATGTAAATACCCTTGAACCTAAAATGCTCTATAAAGATGGTAACGTAGACCGAAAAAAGGGCGAAATGGCACAAGAAGCGCAATTATTGGTAGGCGCTCATGGCAAAGGTGTGTATTCGGGTCAGGGTGTAATGGTGTATTCAAACAATGGAGAAGCCAGTCAGTTGGCTCAGAAACAATTTGATATTGAGTCTGGCCTATTGGCAGAATGGAACGGTAAAGACTGGAAAAATGTACGCCGTAACCAGTTTGTAGAAGTAACAGGCCCTGGTGGTATTTATGGCAATGCTAATCCTGAAACTGACGCTATATGGGCAACAGGCTGGGACCATAAATCGGTATTATTGAGTGTAAAAGATGGTGGTAAATGGACTTTCTTCCGCCTACCAAAGGCAAGCCATAGCTATGATGGTGCGCATGGTTATAATACAGAGTGGCCACGTATCAGAGATATTGGTACTGCCGACAAACCTGATTACCTGATGACCATGCACGGTATGTTCTGGCGTTTTCCTAAAACATTTACTTCAAAAAACACCGCTGGTATTCGTCCTCGCTCGGCTTATCTGAAAGTAATCGGCGATTATACACGTTGGCAGAATATGCTGGTATTTGGTTGTGATGATTCAGCGCAAAAAGAGTTTCTGAACAAACGCAGAGCCAAAGGTAATATTGAAGGACCGGGACAATCGAACTCTAACCTTTGGTTTACTTCAATCAATTTGCCGGATATGTTAGGCCCGAATACAGCACAGGGAGCAATCTGGTTGAACGAAAAAATTGCAGCTAAGACCACATCAGAACCTTTCCTGTTTGCAGGTTGGAAAAAACGAATGGCATGGATTAACAATGCCGGAAGCGAAGATGTAAAGTTTAGCCTTGAAGTAGATGCAACCGGAAACGGCAACTGGAAACCACTTCGCTCAGTATTAGTAAAAGCAGGACAATCGGCATCAATAACTTTTGCGACTACTGAAACAGGGGAGTGGATTCGTGTGAAAAATGATAAGGCTACTACTGCTACTATCAACTTTAATTATACGGATGATAGCCGTTATGTAGCAGCTATGGATAAAATCTTTACAGGATTTGCACCTGCCAATAGCACTAATTATAAGGGTGGACTTCTATACGGCCTAGGTGATAATCGCCATAAACTGGGTGTATTGGCAGAAGATTTTTCTAATGGCAAATTTACTGAAACAGGGTATTATGAATTAGATAGCCTGATGAATCTGGTTAAAAAAGATGATAGTAAAATAGCACAGTTTGTCCGGGAAAAATTTGCCGTACCAAGCAATATTCTGACTATTGATGAGGCTTCTGTATTGATTACAGATGATGCCGGAAGAAGATGGAGACTACCAAAAGGCAATGAGGCATTGACTGCCAAAACCAACAGTGCTTCACTAAGAATTTGCAGAGAAGTAGCAACAGAACGTGACTTGATGAATGCCCACGGTACATTCTATGAATTACCTGCTGAAAATGCCGATGGCTATGCTAAAATCAGACCAGTGGCCTCACACGCATTTGCCGTGCATGATTATGCTTCTTACCGAGGACTATTGGTTATGACAGGCTTGAATAACCAAACAGCAGCAAGTGAGCATATTATTAGCTCAACTGATGGAAAAGCGAAGATATGGGCAGGAACGATTGATGACCTTTGGAAATTAGGTAAACCGGTTGGTCAGGGAGGGCCATGGAAAAACACTCAGGTAGCAGCCAATACAGCATCTGACCCTTACCTGATTGGGTTTTATGATAAAAAGAGCCTTAAAATTTCACATAATTCAAGCCAACCTGTAACATTTAAAATTGAGGTAGAACCAATCGGTCATGGTCCATGGATGCTTTATAAAGAGGTAACTGTGAAACCAAACGAAACATTTGAGCATACATTCTCAGATTCATTCCAGGCTCGCTGGATTCGTTTTGCAACAGATAAAGATTGTCAGGCAACTACCTGGTTGACATATAATTGATTTAGTGATTTAGTGAATGAGCGATTTAGTGATTACAAATTGTTTGAATAATTTGCTAATTAAAGACCTCTTTAAGCATATAGAATTGCTTTATCATTATAGTTTTGTTTTAAATCCCCGAAAGCGTCTTTTCGGGGATTTTTTGCTTCTCCTTTTAAATTTTACATTTTTCTGTTTTTCATTTTTCTGTTCAGATGGTTTCTCCATAAATTCCATCTAATTTTACTTTACTATGGAAAAAGGAAACGCATCAAAAATACCGCTACTAAGCCCTTCCCAGTTTGATGATTATATCTTCGCTGACTGGAAGCCTACGGTATCCGGTTTTTATGATAAGTTTCATATAGAACGAATAGAAAACTATAAAACCCATTTACGCATTCCTCTACAGCCTCACCGCCGCTCGGTATATTTCTTTATTTTTATAACCAAAGGATTGGCTGTCCGTAGCAAAGGGCTAACTTTTTATGAAGTAAAAGCGAACGATTTCTTCTGTTTACCTGCCAATGAAATAACGTCCTTAGAAAGAGTAGACGAAGATACCGAAGGCTTCTATTGTCATTTCTTACCGGAAATCTTCAATCAACCTTTTATCAAAACCGATATAGCCAAAGACTTTCCTTTTTTTCAATACGCAGGTGAACCTTTGGTACAGGTACAAGAGCCGGAACGCATCGTCAACCTATTAGAAATATTAGAGAAAGAATACAGGAACAATGATAACGAACGCTTCGATTTAATCCCGATGTATCTCATCACATTGTTCTCGGAGTTAAAACACCTGGCACAACCTGTGCAACAAAACGCCAAAAATGCTGCTACCTTAATTACCCAGCGTTATAAGAATGCGCTGTCGGAATTTATCTACGAAAAAAAATCGGTTCAGGAGTTTTCAGAATACCTTTCTATCTCTCCCAATCACCTGCAAAAATGTGTAAAAACTACGATTGGTAAATCTGCACATGAATTGTTGGAAGATATGCGGATTCTGGAAGCAAAAGTATTATTGAAACAGACATCCATGAGTATAGGAGAAATAGCCTTCAAATTGGGCAGATTCGACCCAAGTGATTTCAGCCGTTTCTTTAAATCTAAAACAAATCTTAGCCCCAGTCAATATCGCCAATCAGAAAATTGATTGATTTTGCATAGTATCAGCTTTTTCCTGCCTATAATTTACTCTGCTGTATATGGATATTTGTATGGTAAAATTCCCATATATAATTGTATAAATAGCAGATATTGTGTACAAGGAACTCTTTCATTCTTTTTTACCCCAAACATTACAAATCGAAATTCAGGATGAAATCCTGCTGGTGGGGCTAAACCGACCAGAAAAGCGAAATGCTTTTAACGATGAACTGATTCTGGGCATCGGAAAAGTGTTTGAAAACCTGCCACCATCTATTCGTTGCGTAGTCATTTATGGCATAGGTGATCACTTCTCAGCCGGGCTCGATTTATCAGAATTAAAAGAACGAAATGCGGTTCAGGGCATTCACCATAGCCGCATGTGGCACCGGGCTTTAGAAAAAGTGCAGTTTGGTACTGCACCTGTCATTGCTGTTTTGCATGGGGCAGTAGTAGGAGGTGGTTTAGAATTAGCTGCGGCTTGTCATATCAGAGTGGCAGAAGCAAGCACATTTTATGCTTTACCGGAGGGTCAAAGGGGCATTTTTGTAGGAGGAGGGGCTTCTGTCAGATTACCAAAACTGATAGGCGTAGCCCGCATGACAGATATGATGATGACAGGCAGAGTTTACAAAGCCGAAGAGGGCGAACGGATTGGTCTGGCACAATACCTGGTAGAAGCAGGCGAAGGTCTGGCAAAAGGGAAGGAATTAGCTCAGAAAATAGCTAAAAATGCCGAAATGACTAATTATGCCCTGATGCACGTCTTACCAAGAATAGCTGATTCTTCTCAAACTGAAGGCTTGATGATGGAAAGTATGATGGCCGCTATTGCCCAAAGTTCACCCGAGGCCAAACAGCGTTTGAATGATTTCCTTGAAGGAAGAGCTAAAAAAGTAGGCGAATGATGCAGGCTGGCTATAAAAATATTGCTTTCGGACCAAGCCAAACACATAAAATTGTGAGGGAAGATGGTATTGTCCATTTTCGTTTGAAACAAGACTTGGAGACTGCCCCCAAAAAACTGACTCAGAAGTTGATTGAATGGGCAGAGAAAGAGCCAAATAAAACATTTCTGGCTCGTAGAGACAAAACAGGAACATGGCAGAAATTATCTTATGCCGAAACATTGAGCAAAGTAAAATCAATTGCCCAGTACTTACTGGACCTGAATTTTACAAGTGAAGAAACCATCGTCATTCTCTCAGAAAACAGTATTGAACACGCTTTATTAGCTTTAGCGGCTATTCACACAGGCATTCCTTATTCCCCAATATCGCCACCTTATTCTTTAATTTCGCAAGACTTTGGGAAGCTAAAACATTGTCTGGAATTAATGACACCTAAAGTCATTTTTGCACAAAACGGCAATCAATACGCAAAAGCACTGGCATTGGCCGGAAGTTTATTTCCGGATGCTGAAATAATTATAGCTGAAGGAGACAATGGAATTGATTTTGCCCATTTATTGGCGACAAAACCAAGGTCGGAAGTAGACGACGCCTTTGCAAAAGTGAGTGGCGATACAGTGGCGAAGATACTGTTTACCTCAGGCTCTACCGGATTGCCAAAAGGTGTGATTAATACCCAGCAGATGTGGTGTACTAATCTGCAACAGATTACCCAGGTTTTCCCGTTCATGTCTGCTGAACCTCCTGTTTTTATAGACTGGCTTCCCTGGAATCATACTTTTGGAGGAAATCATAATTTTGGACTGGCACTTTACAATGGAGGAACGCTTTATATTGATGACGGCAAACCAACGCTTCAAGGTATTGAAACAACGATTCAGAATTTAAGAGAAATATCGCCAACTGCTTATTTCAATGTACCTAAGGGTTTTGAAATGCTGATACCTTATCTGGAAAAAGAACCGGATCTGCGGCAGAATTTTTTTAAAAACCTGCATATGCTTTTTTATGCA
>CALRLS020000147.1:0-10748 GCA_943368815.1 Cyanobium sp. NIES-981 | reverse complement strand
AGAAGATGAGTTTAAGAAGACGATTGCCATGGCTAAGGATAATAATGGCGCTGAAGCCAAGTATTTTATTGCCGAAATGCAATATCGTTTAAAAAATTATAAAGAATCAATCAAGTTATTACAGGAGTTAGCGCAGGAATTCTCAGAGTTTTTATACTGGTACGAAAAAGGATTTATACTCATTTCAGATAATTATGTAGCATTAAACGATTATTTCATGGCCAAGGCTACGTTGAAATCAATTATTGAAAACTCTGAAACACCGGAAACTGTTGATATAGCTAAGAAAAAAATGAAAGAAATTGAAAATAAAGAGTAGTACGATTCATTGCTTTTCTAATCTTTTTTCTAAAACATTTTAAAATATTTCCTATGAAATTCCCGATTCAAAATAATTATTTAAAAACGATATTCAGCCTTTTTTTCGTAACTGGTCTTAGTTTTATCTTTTTCCCATCATTTGCACAATTGGATGATGATATTATTGTCACGAAAGACCGCAAAGTTGAGCTTCCGCCTGCCAACAGGGTTTTTGAGAAAATACCACCCATCAAATCAAACACGGACGACAAAGTAATGAAATATACTTTTTTTGACCGTAAGCCTAAGGGTGTAGAAGAAGTTAAGTTTAGTCCGAATGTGGTTTCACCGGATGGCGGCAAAAAAAATGAAGAAACAGAAAGTTATAATAACTATGCAACACTCGGAGCGGGGAATTACGGAAGAATTTTAGGTGAACTCTTCCTGAATACAAATCAGGAGAATAGTTTAATTATCGGGGTACACGCCTACCATAATTCAACCATGCGTGGCCCGGTTGATGATAAGAACTCAGCTAATATGTACGATAAAGCCGAGATTACTGGTAAGTATTTGGCTCAAAAGTTTCAGTTAAATGCAGGAGTTAAATATAACAGAGACCAGTACTATTTTTATGGATATCAGCGCCCTCGTGAAGATTTAGAGCGCAAGGATATACGTCAGGTTTTAAATACGGTGCAATTTAATGTAGGCTTTGAAAACACAGCACCAAATCCGAAAGTGGATTATGCTTTAAAAACAAACCTGAGATCATTGAAAAATATCTATGGTGCACAAGAAACAGATTGGGGTTCAAGTTTCAATGCCTATTTCCCGATAATCAATGAAAAATTTGTTGCTGTAATCGACGCAGAAGCTTATATCACCCAAAGAAGTGACCTGGAAGTGGATAAACGCAATCTTTTCAGGGTTGAGCCATCATTCAAGCTTAATTTTAATAGTTTTGGGGCTAGTATAGGTTTCAAAGCTGTCAATGAATTTGACGAGATAAAAAAAATAAACCGTACAAAGGGTTTCCCAACGGTTGAATTGACGTATAAATCACCGAGTTTATTTCATATTTTTCTTGGGATGGACGGCGATTTAGTGAGAAATACGCTAGGTTCAGTGCTGAATGAGAATCCATACCTTAAATCTCATGTTACATTGTTGAATACCGAAAAAACTCAGGAATTTTATGTAGGAGCTAAAGGAGATTTAGGTTCAGGTTTCAGTTTTAATGTAAGAGGCGCAAGTGGTTATTACAAGAATTTATATTACTTCAATAATTATACACCTGATTTTGGTGAAGCACTGGGAGATACTGCCAAATTCAATATTCTCTATGATAGTTTAAAAACGCAATATTTTAATCTGGTAGTACAATTAAACTATCAACCTGTTGAAATGTGGCATACTTATCTTAAAACAGATATAAATCACTATCAGAGAAGAAGCTTTGAGAAGCCATTCCATCGCCCGCTGGTGACAGTGAAATGGGGTAATACTTTAACGGTATCAGACCGTTTGCTGGCAAATCTTGACCTCTATTATTATGGAGAAACGTTCGCCAAAAATCCTACAACCGAGCAAATAGTGAAGAATAAAGCATTTGTTGACCTCAATGCTGAATTCGATTATCTGTTCAGCAACCAGTTTACGGCATTTGTTAAATTAAACAACATATTAGGCCAGAAGTACGAAAGATTTCTCTATTATCCGCAACAAGGTTTAAATTTTCTTGTGGGTGTCAATTTTTCATTTTAACTTAGCATAAAGATTGTTCCCAATACTATGTTAAGTCCTATGAAGCCTGTTGCCGAATACATCAGAACACTACTGTATGAGCATGATTACGTAACTGTCCCGAATTTTGGAGCATTTATAGCTAATTATATGCCCTCAAGTTTTAATGACATCAGTGGCTCCCTAATGCCTCCTCAGAAAAGAATCGCCTTTAATGAGATTTTAAAGCAGGATGATGGCCTTCTTGCTACTTATATTTCAAGAAGAGAAAGCCTAACAATTGATGAAGCGAAAAGAACCATTCAGAACTTTGTTTCTGAAATTAAAGTATCACTGGCCAGTGAAAAATCTTTCCATTTTGAAAGAATAGGAGAGTTTTCGTTGAATGAAGAAAATAATCTGGTTTTTGATCCAGATCGCCGGAACAATTTCTTTAGTGAGAGTTTTGGATTTGACAGTATTTTCCCTAGAAAAACCGACAAACCAAACTATACACTTAGTCATACTTTTGACAATGAAGAGGATGAAATGATTGTTCATAATGATTCATACACTACCACAGGTACTCATTCAAAATGGACCTATGTATTGTATTCATTGCCTGTATTGTTGTTGTCATCCGGTCTTCTTTTAGTTTTGTTCTCTAATCCGAAAAGCGGTGATAACGCTGCAAGGAGTAGCTTTAACCCTTTAGATTATATTCCTAAAAGAGAAGAGGCGATTAAAAAGACAGAAGCTGAGAATAAAGCCAAGACTTCAGAATTCGACATTATTAAACCTGTTTTTGATAGCAAAGAAACCGTTGAAGAAAAGAAAGCAGAAGCTGTGTCAATACCTGTAGCTGAAGAAAAAAGTAAACCGGCAGTTAATGAAACAAAAAAGCCTGAAAAACTTTCAGAATCAGGATGGGGTGAAGAGTCAAAACCAACAATAAATAATATAGAAAAACGTTATTTGATTGTTTCAGGGATTTTTAAGAATAAAGAAAACGTTGAAAAGCTTAGTGCTAATTTACTTAAGAATGGTTTTTATCCAAGAGTAATTCAATTTGGAAATCTGATGAAGGTGATTGCTGCAGAAGCTGATTCTTATGAAGAAGCTGAAAAGATTGCTGAAAAACACCGGAATCTGATAGGCGACAAACCAGCAATTATTAAAAGTAAATAAAAAGTTTTCGATATATAAAAAAACCTGTAAGCAACCCTTACAGGTTTTTTTATAAGCTATTGTTCAACAATAATTTAATTATCAATATTAATGCAAACCGCAACCCTCAACGAAGAAAATAAAAAGAACCAACCGCTTGCCTTTGTGATAAGTCTCGTAATTTATGGGGCTTTCCTGGTAATATTGTTTTTTTTGAAATTAATGACTACACCTCTGGAAGAACCTGAAGGAGTTGAATTAAACTATGGAGTTGATTTAATTGGTTCCGGAGATATCCAGACCACCAATAAGGCAAACGCCTCTCCGAATAATTATGATGTAAAACCTGCAGCTAAGGAAGAAGAAGCAAAGACAGTGAAAGTAAAGCCTGTAGTCACTCCACCACCAGCAGCAGAAAAACCAACCAAAGTTAAGATAAAGGAAGCACCTGCTAAACCTATTATTACATCAAAAGAAGATAGCCCGGTTGAAGAGAAAGAAAACGATAAACCCGTCAAGAAGATCGATACAAAACCAACAGTAACGCCTAAACCTGTAGAGACTAAAGCAAAAACAGAAACACCGAAACCTGTACCCCCAAAACCAGAGCCGCCCAAAAGAACAGTAGATGATGGATCTTTATTTAAAAAGGGAGCTAAGGGTTCAAGCGGTGCCAATGGCCCAAATTCAAATTCAAACGGAACAACAGGAACCAGGGATGGTATTGGAGGTAATAATAATGGCGATGGTAAGAAAGGAGAAGTAGGTGATAAAGGCGACCCTAGAGGAACACCGGATGGAAAAAGTCTTTATGGTAACCCGGGTAAAGGTGGAGGCTCTGGAGCCTCTATTGGAGGCCTCAGTGGATGGAATAAAAAGAAACTCTCTTTGCCAAACGATGGCTCAAGTGAAACAGGAAAAATTGTTTTTAAAGTGACAGTTGATGATTCCGGAGATGTAATTGGTATTAGTGTGCTTGAGTCGACAGTAAGTCCCTCAGTACAGAATTTCTATAAGAACTATATCCAGAATAAATTAAGCTCTGTATTATCTCCGTCAGGCACACCGCCACCAAAAGCAACGGGAACTATTACAATCAATATTCAATCAGGAAACTAATAAAGGTGTTAAATCTAGGAATCTTTATTAATTTTGCGATAAACAACAAAGGTGATTATTATAATCACCTTTTTTATTTGTAATGAGCTACGAAGAAACTATTGAATATCTATATACGCTACTGCCGGTTTTTCATAGAGATGGCGCTAAGGCTTTCAAAGCTAGTTTGGCGAATACGTTTGCTTTATGTGAACATCTGGGTAATCCGCAAAAGAAATTTAAAAGTATCCATATTGCGGGTACTAACGGTAAGGGGAGTACCTCTCACTATATGGCAGCTATATTGCAGAGTGCGGGTTATAAAACAGGACTTTATACTTCGCCACATCTAAAGGATTATACAGATAGGTTCAGAATAAATGGTGATTCTATTGAAAAAGCGAAGGTTGTTGAGTTTGTTGAGATAAATAAAACACTTATAGAAGAATTAAGACCTTCATTTTTTGAACTCAGTGTAGCCATGGCTTTTGATTTTTTTGCTAACGAAAAAGTTGATATAACCGTAATTGAAGTGGGCCTGGGAGGAAGGCTTGATTCAACAAATATTATCCAACCTGAGCTGTCTATTATTACGAATATCGGTTTTGACCATATGGATGTGCTTGGCAATACACTTCCTGAAATAGCCTATGAAAAAGCCGGAATTATAAAGCTTAAAACGCCTGTAGTTATTTCTGAAAGGCAACTTGAAACTAGTCCTGTCTTTATAAAGAAATCCACTGAAGAAAATGCTCCTATTTTTTTTGCAGAGGATTATTATTCTATTGTAGAGAGTAGTAATTCCTACTCAAATAATCTGAGCCTGGAAATTGATGTGTTGAACCAAAGTGGCGAAAAGCTCTATGAGGGAATTTCATCACAGTTAATAGGTAAATATCAGTTGAAGAATCTGAAAGGTGTTTTTAAGGCAATCGATGTTCTCAATAGCCTTGGCTTCGTAGTTTCTGATTCAGCAATAAGGAAAGGAATTTCTGAAGTAGTTTCATTAACCGGACTAAAAGGACGATGGCAAATATTAGATAAGGAGCCTTTGACGATTTGTGACACCGGGCATAATGAGCACGGTCTTAAGATAGTATTGAATCAAATAGAAAAGCTTTTCTCTAATGGTTTAATAAAAGGCAAAAAGCATTTTATTCTTGGTTTTGTTAAAGATAAGAATGTTGCTGAAATCCTTGCGCTATTTCCTAAGGACGCAAATTATTATTTTTGTGAGGCAAATTCCCCTCGTGCTATGCCTTCTGACAATTTAATTAAGATTGCCGAATCAATAGGAATACCAGGACATTCAATTCTAAATGTGAATGATGCATTGGCGAAAGTAAGAGAAATCGCAGCAAATGAGGATTTTATTTATATTGGTGGAAGTACATTTGTTGTTGCAGAATTAAACGAATTATAATAATAGTACTTTTATTTTTTTTAATACTTTTAGTAAATAACAATTTTAATTAATAGGAGAGTGGCAAGGCAAAAATTACCCAGGTTTATTCATAATGCTCAGGCAGATAATGTAATTGAGAGAGGAAAAGAATTATATACAACTATCAAAGGACAATGGCGTGAGAAATATTTCAATAATAATAATCCGATTGTACTGGAATTGGCATGTGGTAAAGGAGAGTATTCTGTTGGGTTGGCTCAGAAATTTCCGGATAAAAACTTTATTGGCATAGATATTAAAGGTGATAGAATTGCAAGAGGTAGTAAAAGAGCCATGTCATCAGGATTAAATAATGTTGCTTTTTTGAGAACGCCAATCTGGTATCTTGAAGAGTTTTTTGAAGAAAATGAAATTGATGAAATCTGGTTGATTCATCCGGATCCTCAACCAAGAGATAAGGAAGAGAAAAAGCGCTTAACAAATATAACCTATCTGAATTTGTATAAAAAAATACTGAGGCCTGATGGTGATTTCTTTTTTAAGACAGATAACAGTGGCCTGTTTGAGTATTCATTAGGCACTTTCGTTGATGCAGGATACAAAATTTTAAGACAAACTACTGATTTATACGATTCAGATTTACTAATTGAGCATCACAATATTACCACACATTACGAAAAACTATTTGTAGAAAAAGGGTTTAAGATTAACTATCTGGCGGCTAAACCACTGTAAAGAAAAAAGTCTGTTTTAAGATTTTACAATCCTAAAACAGACTTTTTTTAAGTATGCTTCTACTAGATAAGTGTTGCGAAATATTTCACCGTTCTTACCAATTGGCTTACATAACTCATTTCGTTATCATACCAGCTAACAGTTTTAACCAGTTGTTTATCACCTACAGTAATAACTTTTGTTTGAGTAGAGTCAAACAAACTGCCAAAGCTAATTCCAATAATATCGCTACTTACGATTTCATCCTCATTGTATCCAAAGCTTTCATTACTAGCGGCTTTCATAGCTGCATTTATTTCATCAACAGTTACAGTTTTTTCTAAGATTGTAGTTAATTCTGTTAAACTACCTGTAATAGTTGGTACGCGTTGAGCGCCACCGTCTAATTTGCCTTTTAACTCTGGCAATACCAGGCCAATTGCTTTTGCAGCTCCAGTACTGTTAGGAACAATATTGGCTGCCGCGGCTCTTGCTCTGCGCAAATCTCCTTTTGGATGAGGCGCATCTAACGTATTCTGATCGTTTGTATAAGCATGAACAGTTGTCATAACGCCCATTACAATACCAAACGAATCATTTAATGTCTTGGCCATTGGAGCTAAACAGTTGGTAGTACAACTTGCGCAACTAATGATAGTTTCGCTACCATCAAGTATCTCATGGTTAACATTAAATACGATAGTTTTCAAATCACCGGTTGCTGGAGCACTGATGATTACACGTTTAGCTCCGGCAGTTAAGTGAGCAGCAGCTTTATCTTTATCTGTAAAAAATCCAGTACACTCTAAAACCACATCAACTTCATGTGCGCCCCATGCAATTTCAGCGGGATTTTTTTGTGCATAAATTTTAATTTCTTCTCCGTTAACAATAATACTGCTGTCTGTCGATTTTACGTCCGCATCAAATCTACCTTGAGCACTGTCATATTTTAGCAAATGAGCTAGAACTGATGGACTTGTTAAATCATTAATGGCAACTACATCAATTCCTTCCATATTATAAATTTGACGATAGGCGAGTCTTCCAATCCGTCCAAATCCATTAATAGCTACTTTAATTTGTGACATTGTATAAAAAATTGGTTTAAGTGGTACAATAGTGCAAGTTAAAAAGATTTCCCGATATAAATGAAGAATACTAACGATAATCTATGCATAGACAAAAGTAGACTATAGATTACTAGTATATTTAGTAGTACTAACTAAAATTTTCATTAGTAATTAGTAAAATTTACTAAAATTATTAGTTATTAATTGGTATATTACTTTATTTTGTATATTATATTTAAGTATTATTATGTCCTTATTCTATTTTAGTAAATTGATTACTGTTAATTCTTTCGGGGTTTTCCATTGATTAGACAGCATTTACTTAAAAAGACTTCTGACAAGCCTCAAAAGCACCTTTTACCCGAATCATCCAGGCAATTTTCCGTTACTTTACTATTATAAAGTCATATAAATTTCACCCGGATAGAGTATTTCATGTCAGGTTTAATGCTTATTGATCCATTTATCAATAGCTATATTGAAACCTTCAGGAGAGTAGGGGATATTGCTATTTTAAATATATTGTTCTAACTTTGTTTATGCGATATAAATCTCGAATATATTACTTAAAAAAATCTTAAAATTTAATTTTAACTAACTGACTATAAGTCATTTACAGTACATTTATTAATATTTTCAATTAACATATCTAATGTCTTTAAAAACAACCATAGAAGCCGCCTGGGATAATCGTTCATTAATTAATGAACCCGCTACAAAAACTGCTATTGAAGAAATAATCAATCAATTAAATGATGGACTTATCCGCGTATCCAGTCCGAATGAAGATGGAATCTGGACAACAAACGATTGGGTGAAAAAAGCCATCATACTTTATTTCCCTCTGCAGCAAATGAGCATTCAGGAAGTTGGCATATTTGAATACCACGATAAAATGAAGCTTAAAACGGGGTATGATAAGATTGGGGTAAGAGTAGTACCTCCTGCAGTTGCCAGATACGGGTCTTATTTAGCTAAAGGAGTTATTTTAATGCCCTCATATGTCAATATTGGCGCCTATGTCGATTCGGGAACAATGGTGGATACCTGGGCCACAGTAGGTAGTTGTGCGCAAATTGGTAAAGACGTCCACCTCAGTGGGGGAGTAGGCATTGGAGGGGTTTTAGAGCCAGCTCAGGCCTCTCCGGTCATCATAGAAGACGGAGCATTCATTGGTTCGCGTTGTATTGTTGTAGAGGGTGCAAGAATCGGCAAAAGAGCAGTTCTTGGAGCTGGGGTAACAATCACTAGTAGTTCTAAAATTATTGATGTAAATACTGGCCAGGAATACATAGGATATGTGCCTGATAACTCTGTAGTAATCCCTGGGATGCTGCCTAAGAAATACCCTGCAGGAGACTTTGGTGTACCTTGCGCACTTATTATTGGTCAAAGAAAAGCAAGCACTGATCTTAAAACTTCTCTTAACGAAGCTTTACGTGAGAATAATGTATCAGTCTAATCTCTCTTTAATGTATATAAAAAAAGCAGTGGATATATATCCACTGCTTTTTTTATTGAATTTCACCTGATACCTAATTAAAAATAATACCCGGATATTTATTGTGGCATAGCTATAATCCAAATGTATTTTAGACTCATTTCTATTTATTTACATTTTTTCAAATTACTGACACTATAAAGGTTAAGTATTTATTCTGTCATATTGTCTTATAAAAACTCTATTTAATTTTCACAACTCATATAAGCCATCATTCTAAAGATTTTTAATATCTACCAACAATATCAATTTACTACCTTATCTACTAGACTTCTGCGCTGGTTTTGCCCTCACCAGGCTAAATAAAAGACTCTTTTAAAATGTTCTATAGATTTTTGCAACACGAAGGGGTTAATTATTTGAAATTTAGGCATTATTAAAGTATTTAAATAGCCTGCTTCACTTTGTTAATCACAAAATAAAAAAGCCCAATCTAAAAAAAGACTGGACTTTCTGACGATTGAATCCCAAATTGTTGGCATTTCTACCTACAAATTAAACCTTTACTTAAATTTATCTTTAATGAATTATGTTTGAAAGCACGTAAGCGTAATACAAATTTAGTTTACAAATCTTATTAAACAAGCTCCCTTTGTAAATATTCTCAATTTTTTTCTTGACATAATTAAATATAGGCTGATTTTCTCCTAATAAGCTTTTTTCATACCATTACCGATTAGCTTTTCTGATAAAAATAATATGTCCCGGATTAACACTTGAGGCCGGTTTCCGCAGTAATCGATACAATCCCCGGTAAATACCGATAATTACCTGATAAAGAGCCAATTAAGACTTGTTTGCCATTTGTAAATAAAAGCTGTTTACATTCAGTGCAATATATTTACAAAAGTATTTGGTTTTCATTTCTAAACAATTTATATTTGTAACAAGATATTTATAATTGTTAATTAACATTTATAATCTGTGTTTACTTTTGTGCTCATCCATTATTTACATATGTAATTGTAAACTGTTTATGAAATTAAATGAAAAAATTCGTCGCTTTATTAACGACAAAGATTTGACCTCAACCAAGTTCGCTGATGAGATTGGAGTGCCTCGTCCTAGTATTTCTCACATTTTATCTGACAGGAATAAGCCTAGTTTGGAGATTGTACAGAAAATTTACAAAAGATACCCGGAATTAGGCTTTGATTGGTTTTTGGAAGACGAAGAAAATGACGGTCAAATTCTACCTCAATTACCTAATAATCAGGCAGTTACGCAACAAAAAAGACCTATTTTCTCTTCACGAGAATCAAATGAAAGAAAAATAGTGGAAAATGGTACGACGCAACAAAATCTTAGCACTACTATTTTACCCAATTTTAGCCATGGCAATAATGTCGCTCGAATTATTGTAGTTTATACTGATGGTAACACTCAGGTTTTTGAATCAAGCAATACCTGACAGATTGTCCGGCTCACCTTTAATAAGGATTTTAATTATTTCTAATTGTGTGTTTCTTGTGTCACTACTTGCTTAACATATTATTTTTGAAATACAGATAGTTTTTTGAAATTCTGATGGGCTTACTTATGTCAACCCATTTTTCCTAATCATAGCCATTTACATATTCTCTGTAAGGGGCTGATAATTTCATTTCATAAGTTAGAGCCATTAAATTGTATTCAATATAATGTACTCAATAAGTTTTGAAATTTAATTAGTAAGTGGAAGTATACCACATGTTTTTTTTTAAGGATAGTCATTTACATATTCTCTGTGAAAAGCTAATAATTTCATTCCATAGTTAGAGCCATT
>CALRLS020000146.1:0-10776 GCA_943368815.1 Cyanobium sp. NIES-981 | reverse complement strand
AAAGAGTTTTACCGCTGGCTAGTCTTCTTTATGATTAAATCTGCAGTTTTTGGTTTCCATCAGATTTTACATTTGACTTGCCTAATGAATGCAACTGGTTTTATAAACAATAGTATTCAAAAAAGATTGACCTAAAAAATACCAGAAACACTCTGATCTAATGTAATATGAAATGGTTCCCTTTTCTAATATTAATAACTATATTTCAGACCTATGGACAGTGTCCGGAATATAAAGGTGATGACAAAAGACTTAAAAAAATACCAAAGCAAAGTTGCGTAAATCCATTTTTAGGCGATGATAATACCATCGTATACACTGATCCGAGTATTGACTCTCTGCAGAAAATCTGTTTTAGGTTAGCCAATAACACTTTCCCATCAATAACTACCCCTTATAGGGTTATTTATAATATTCAGTCAAAAACTAAGCTGAATGATGAAAAAAATCATTTTGTTTTTGGAGAGACAGTGAATGGGATGAATGTTTCGAAAATTGTGCAAAAGAAAGATACGGTATATATTGAAGGTATCACTTTCTTTTTAAAAGATGGTTGCCAGTTTGAGGTTAATACTATGGCTTTTGACGAGAACGGACTGTTGGTTTACAAGGAATGTGAATCGAATGATCCTTCGAAATGTACAAGCTTCAGAGTTATAAGTGAAGACAGAGAGAATATCGCATTTGATAATACTTCAATCAACAGAATTTTAGCCTCTGACCCTGAAAGTAAACTGATTGTTTTGAATAACTCATTTGTTCATGAGTATGATCCCGTAAGTAAAGCTTTAGCCCTTAAACCCACTTTTAGCAACGGCAAGATTCAATCATTTAATAATTCTATTTGTGTGGTAGAAGAGACAACCGGGTTTAACTATTACAAATACGATAAAACCCAGATTGTTGGTAGTCAATTCATAAAGTTATCCTTTGTTAAAACCCTGACGGCGGCAAGCTCGTTTAAAGATGGGTTTGCATTTATCAAAGATGAAACATCCTACTCAATCATAGATGCTGATGGCAATGATCAGAAGATTTTGGGCAAAACAAAATTTGATAGCATTGGCCGCCTCCCCAATAGTTCTTTGTATATAATCGCAAATAGCAAAAATTGCTTTTTCTTGTATAATCCGATTACTTCCAAAGCATTTTTTTTAGCACCAGACAAGCCGGATAAATTTAGAAAAGTCAAACTCTTGTTTGAGAACGACTCACTTGCACACTTCTGGATAGAATCAGACAAGCAACAGCTATTAGTCTATACTTATAAACCACAAAGGTTTAGACTAATTAATATCCTACCGAGTGAGAATGTCAAGTATATTTTTCAATCAATGCAAGAGGGGTATTTCTTATATACGATGAAGAATCCACCCGAGAACGCAATCAGTAACCTAAATTATTTCAGGATTACCAGTAATTCGAAAGTTGATTTTGGTAACCCCCAAAAAGAATTCGAAGTCTCCTATCCAATCATCAAAAACTTTGCAATAGACAAAAATAAAATTATTGATGCTGCTGATTTTTTTAAACCCTAAGCAAAAATGAAAGAAAAAATTGACAGGCGTTCTTTTTTACAAACGATGAGTTTGTCTTCCATGGCCGCTATGCCGGGTATTAATGGTTTATCAAAACTTTTAGGTGCAAATAGCGTAACCCAAACCAGAGAGTTTGTGCATCATGCCTTTAGGCTCAGTAGGTTTGAAAACCTGATGAATCTGGAATTCTACTTTATTTCAGGGAATGACAAAACTTTCACTGCAATTGAAGTTGACAAAAAAAAGGATAGCCTTTTGATAAACTATGGGCAAGAAGAAGCCTATATGGTCGTTCGTTTACCACAGCAACACATAGCCGAAACCTATTTTAAAGAGGAAGATTTAGCGACCAAATCAAAAACTGCACAGGCCATTATCTCTGGTTATAGCTATCTCACCTTCCGATTTGTATTTAATGAATTGTGTGAGGGCCAACCACAATATTTGTATAAATTCCCACTTACCGAGGAAAACCTCCTTTCCTGGAATAATCCCAAGCTTCGATTAGTAGTCAAGCAAAATCTTTCGGATAGTATTTTTAAAATCACAGACGGGAGCACTTATCCATTAGGCTACAAAAATAAAAATTATCACAGAGAGTTTTTCCCGTCGGCCTATCGGACGGAGACAGATCCCTCACCGATTACAGCCATTGAGGCACCGAGTAGATTAATCATCAGCCCGAAATTACCAAACCAGGATATTTATGATTTTGATTGGGACATGCCCTCTCCTCTTATTGAAACATCTGCTATCAGGAATACTATTGAAAATCCCCTCTGGACAGCTACCCTAAAGCTAAAAAAAAGGGAGGAGGTTTGTGTAAAAAAAGTTGAGACAGATGAACAAAAGCTGAACAAAGACGAGGATACCTATCATCAGGATGAGAAGATGAAAGTCATGATGATTGGCTCTGCTTATGATGACAAGGAGAAAATTAAAAAAACATTAGATATATTACCAGCGCCACAAAACCTTGCAGACCTCGTAAAACTCTACATTATCTGGAAACTCACCGCAAGAGCAGATAAAATGACCTTTAGTCCTCTGGGTATCACAACAAAAATTGATTTTAAAAACACAAAACTCAATGAAACTGTTAATGCCAAGATAACACTTGTTAACTGGAAGCAGTACATATCAATGGGCCGGGATGAGCAGGTGGAAGTGGCTCATCTGGTTTTAGATGCCGAAACAGGATTAAAATTCTTGTTGGTTCAAACAACCAAAAGAAGAACCTATAAGGGGAACTCTCTTTTGGTGTATCGCCAATACCTTGAGCCATTAGAATTCGAGAAAGACTACACAAAATTTGTCATCAACAAAACGACCAGAAATGAAGAAAATTTCCACAAAGGTTATAGTCAGAACACCTATAAGTATAATATTCCATTCAAAAAAATCGAGATTTTAGAAAAAGAAAGAAAGCAAATACTCAGCAATGAAAGTGATGAGTCCTTCTGGGCACTATCTGCTAAAGATCTCACACCTCTCAAGTTTAAATTCAAGTTTATACATTGGGACGACACCGAAACAATAGTAGATAAAAAGATTTTTGTACTTCGGGATACTCTGGCACCTCCACCTTCAGATAAGGCAAAAGCCCTTGCAATTAATGTTTTTGAAATAAAAAAGGAGTTTGAATACTGGAAAACTTATAAAACCGATGCAACCCTTAACCTCAATAGTTATTCGGACTATAAGGGAAAATTTGTGATTAGTTTGAGTAAAATTCAAATATCCATAGATGCCCACACAGTCTGGACAAACATTGAACATAAATTTGGCAATATCGCGCGCGAAAAAGCAAATTTCTTTAAGGAAACATTAGGCCTCTATATCCGCAATTATAATAACAGGGTTAAAGCTGCAGAAGATAAGATTTTCTTTGTATTGGGCGAAGGCTACAATGATTTTATCAATAAAAAAAACCAGCTTAAACAGAGACTCATTGCGATTCATCATGCCTATTTCAATGATATTATTGCGAAACTTAATGAAATCGACGTAGCAATAAAATCATTTAATCTTAATATTGAAACTGAGAGAAAAAACATAAGAGATATAATTAAAGATGTTGATGATCTCTTCAAAAATAGAAACGCGGAGTTAAAAAATAATTTAGCGTCGATTAAAGTCAAAATTAATGCGTGCATTGCCCCACCAAATAAGGTACCGCCATCTGTTGACAAGGTTTTTAAGGAAGTACTTCTTGCAATTGATCGGTTTCAGGAAATTACTGACAGGGCTTATACAGAAGTTTATGCAGCTATTGAAACTAATTTAACAAACATTGAAGAATTTGTAAAAGACGGTCTGAACGACATTAACGAGATAATAATTGATTTAAAGGAGGCAGAGTCTGAAGTCAGAAATAAAATTGAGCTTGGCCGGCAAAAAGTCAATTTTGTGATTAATGAAATAGAAAGAAAAGGTACGGAAGAAGCCAAAGAAGTATTAAATAAGGCACTGTCAGTATTTGAAACTGAGTATATCATTCTTTCTGCCAATTTCAAAAAAGTGGAGAAGAGGTTAAAACACTTTGAAACGGGTGTGCTTGATTTTTTTGATGAATATGCTTCTTTCCCTCAACTGCATGAAGCCAAAGTCTATGTAAAGGCCATTAAAGACCTTGTAAATGAAGAAATTCCGGTAAGCATCAGGCTGGCAGAGGATTATGTTAAATCGCAGGCAAACGATTTGTTTCTGGATGTTACGGAAAACGCCTCAAAAGTTTTCGCAAAAGTAGCTGAAGATTCGCAGGAAATGGTAAAGGGAGTCATGCAAAAGCTTGGGCAGGAATTCGGGGGTATTATAAATCCGGAGATTGCCATTGAGTATATGACATTTCTGCAAAGAAAAGAAGAGCAGGTTGCCAAGAACGTACAAGCTCAGATTGATAAACTCAGGAAGGAAGCCGAAACCCTCATTGGTGAAGAAAAGGCAATACTGAAGAAAGAAATTGATAAGTTAGAAAACGAAGCCATTAAAGCAAGAGATGCGATATTAGTCAATATCAAAGCTAGAGAAGACGAATTAAAAAGTAAGAAAGATGAAATTGAAGAGCAAATACGAAATAGCCTGCCTATTGAAGAAATTGAGAAAGCTAAGAAAGATTTAAACCGATTGCGCGGCGAACTCGAAGAAGAGATAAGAGGTATCCAGCAGGATCTGGCCTTTATCACAGAAGATGCAAAAAATAAATTTAACGAGATCAAAGAATGGGGCGAACAACAGGTAATTTCTGCTCAGGAATATTTTAAAGATTTAGAGGCAAAAATTCTGGGCCAAATAAACCTGAAAGATATTTTAGGAATTGATTTTGAATTACCTCGACTCAATAAAAGGGAGGGTAAAATTGAATATCAATTCATTACTGATAAGCTCCAGCCGCTTACACTCGGCCCTTTCAGTTTTAAAAACTACCTCAATACAGATACTTCCAGAACATCCCAGCTATTAGTTCATTTTGGTAAAACACTTAAAAATGGCGATTACAATTCCTGGACACGCCTGAGCAATTTTAACATAGGCATTCTGGATAGCCGCCTTGTGCTCAATTTTGAGAATTTAGAAATCAAGTCCAGCAGTTCTGAGAAACGAAAGGTAAACGTAAAATTAGGTGAGATTGAATTTAATAAAGAACTGGCCTTTCTGAAAAATATCTCTGATGCCATTTCTAAGTTAATCGGCATTCCGGGTCTTTCCATCACCGTAGCTCCCACACAAATTAGCGTTGGATATAATTTTGCCATGCCGAGCATCAGCGGTGGAGTATTTTCATTAGCAAATCTGAAGTTTTTTGTAGGTGTAAATCTACCCATACCTGTCGGAAACGGCGATAAACCCATCACTACAACCATTGGTGTAAACAGCCCTAACGACAAATTTGTAGTAGCCGTGGGTATTTTTGGAGGCCGGGGATTCTTCAACCTCACAACTACCCCCAAGCAAATTCAAATTATAGATATGGCCATTGAATTTGGTGGCTATCTCGGCATTGATTTAGTCATTGCCAAAGGTGAGGTATTTTTAATGGCCGGATTCAGGTATACCTATAATTTCAGAGAAAAAAGAATGAGTTTTGAAGGTTACCTCATTTGCGGTGGTTCTGTTACCGTCTTCGGCTTCATTACAGTATCTGTTACTTTCTACTTAGGGCTAAGATACCAGCAATTTGAGGGGCGCTCAACCCTCTATGGCACAGCAAGCCTTACGTATTCGGTAAAAATTGCCTTTTTCAAAAAATCCTTTACACTTACCTATTCCAAAAGGTTTCATGGTTCTGACAGTCAGGAGAGTCAACCGACGGCTTATCTGGTTCAGGAGCCGGAATATTACTATGCTTTTGCTGATGAGAGCCCCGACGAAAACGGAGAAATGCTGAGTTATTATGCACTTTATGAACCCGAAGAGGAACATATCCCGGTTTTGGAAGAAATAAAGAGCAATCACAAAAAGCGAAAAGCAAGAAGGAAAGCAAGGAGAGAGGAGAAAAAAGTAGTTGCTAATAATATAAGCAAGGTATTCGAAGATCCGAAAGATTGGGCACAGTATATTCGTTCATTTAACTATTTCTGAAATAATGGCACAAAACGTTAAAATAATTACTACAACTGTACCCAATGGTATAAGAACTGAAGGTGCAAAACATATTCTGAATTTCTCTGTTTTCCTTTCTCCGAGACTTCCTGATACTGGCAGGCTAAAAGATTATTTTGAGATTCTGGAGTGGTCACGTTTTACTCAGGAAATCAGAAAACAAATTGAACCCGACGCTAATAATCTTCTTCAGTGTAGTTTTTATAATAAAAGAGATAAAGAAATTAATGGTGAACCCCACATTTCAGTAAGTAACGAAATTACCTTAGACGATGCGTCAAAGCCTAAAATCCGCCTGATAAAAAATAATTACTTAGCCGCAGAGCATGAATGGAAAAGTGTTTTTCCGGAAACAAATCATATAAGTGGCTGGATCATCAATGATGCAAAATATAAAATATCGTCAAGCGTAACCGTTCAGGAAATTGAAGCTGCAATTAATAAGAGTTTCAAAGATGGGATTGACAAACTAAAAGAGAAAATCAAAGATATTGAGGATAAGCAGACCGAAGAATCCGTTCAGTTTTACTATGCTCAAATCCAAAACCTGCACCTATTAAATACAAAAATTCTAAAAGACAAAAACATACTTTTAACGAATATGCATGATTCAACAAAGCCCGGTCAGGATTTTTACAAAAAACATTTCTCACCATTCACATTAGAAATGTATGCTGAAATAAAGGCCGATATTGAAGCTGCAATCGGCTCTATTTTGGAAAAATTTAACGACAGAATATTAGCTTTAAAGGCAGACGAGGAAGTACGGGTGATGAATCAGGCCAATGGGGAATTTCATAAAAAACTCTCCATAATGGGCAAGTTCCCTGATTTGCTGAGAAGGTATGGGTGGTTATGGGATTTTGAAATGGAGTTTGAAAATGGATTACCCAAGGAATTGAAGGATGCTAATAACGAGAATGTTAAGTCGGTTTTTGTTGAATTCAAAGGATTCCAAAATCTTAAAACTAAGGCAAAAGCGGATAGCACTGGAATTGATAAGGAATTATTTAACGAATATAAAGATAAGTATAAAATTCTTGATGCCACAGGCAAAGTCATTCACAATGTAATCATATCAGATGATTACTTCACAGGTTCATTCGGAAAAGCCCTTGAAGAAGTAGATTTTCTGAATTCATATACTTATTGTGCCATTTCAAACAACACTTTTACTTATGCCCATGAGGCTCGGATCAATGAAAAAGAGGTGCCGGGGAAGAAACCATTTGTTAAAAACGGTTATCTCAATGCGGAATTATTAAGTGCTTCTCTGATTAATACAGCACAATTGTTAGAAAAAATAGCCAACGAAAGAAGAAACCCAAAAGAAATAGACTCAAGCGGAATAAGTCTGAGAATAAAAGGTTTAGACAAGATTATAGGGACAATTAACGATAACCAGCCTTCACAGAAGGGTGAAACCCCGAAAAAAGCTGACACCCCAAATGGCCAGGGTCAACCTGCACCGGGCGGGGAAAACCAGAAAGACGATATTGGCGCAGAGGGCTATTTAATATTTGGCAACCATCTCGATGAGGGCTATCGGGTTGATGTATTGGGCTTTAAAGGAGACCGCACTGCTCCTCAAAACTGCTCTTTTGGCACACTTACGGCCCGAGAAGCAACTTATAGCCTGAATACCCGAAGCAACGAGAACGACTATATATACAAATCTATCAGTGAAGGCTGGATAACCGAGTCAGCCCAAAATGGAAATCAGCCGGATACCTTATTAGTTGATGAAGAACTTTTCAGATGGAGTGGCGGAAGTTTGGTATGCCCCATGCCCGGTAAATATGATGAAGCAAGTGCAGAGAGCACTTCAAAAGAAAATGCTTCCGAATTGTGTAATGAAATCATAGTTAAGGCTGTAGTACCCAAATCAGACAGGAGCGAACAGGATTTTAACAAACTTATTCCATTAAGGTTTGGGAAAAAATATACTTTCCGGATGAGAGTAGCGGATATATGCGGAAACGGAATGTTAAAAGAGGAGAAAATTGAAGATGTAAAAAAGCAGATAACAGATAAAAACATTTGGAGTGAACCTATTGAATATAAACGGACAATAAGGGTAAGTACGCCCAGCGTATTCTTTACTGAAACGCCCAAAAAACACAAACTTTTTGGAAAGAAAGAATTAAGAACAGATTTTAAAGGCAAGGAATTAAACACCTTAGTTATCAAGTCGGTAGAGATGGATGGAAAGCTCAAGTGCATAAGCGCGGTTGGGGAATCAAGGTGTATTGCTCCCTCAAGGGTTAATCTTAATTTTATTAATTATCACGGTACTTTTGATGGATTATACAAATTAGCTTTAAAAGCACCTACCACGCCTAATAAAGGCGATTTACCTGAAGACAAGAAACTTGCCAGATTAACTGAAAATGAAAAATTAGAATTACTACGAACTAAAATTATAGAACTCGAATCGTTTAAAGATAGCGTTACCGTAAAAGATAAAGTGGAACTGCTCGGGAAGAAGGAGATACCAAGAGGAGTAGTACATAATAATAATGTAGAGTTTTTACATGACCCCATGGTGACGGGCTATAAGGTACTTCACCTCGACTCCGGCACATTCAATACGCTTGACTTCCCAAAAAAGGATTATTTCGAGAAATCCAAAGAAAGCTTTTTTGGAAACCTTGCTCAGAAATACACTAAAATTACCTTAATAGAAGGCCCTGACTTTAAAATCAATATTTCCGCGAATAATAGTGTTGAAATATGCCTGAAACAGGGGCAAGAAATCAAGGCTGAGGACCCAAATAGCGATAATGTTAATAATCAGATTCTGATTTATAGCAGGATTGACGATTTAAATAAACCCTATTTTAATGAATATGACCCCCAACATCCGGAAACAGGTCTTGAAGAAAACCTTAGTTATCCACTGAAATTCAATGTGGTGCATGCAGTTCAGAAACCTTGTTTAATCAATTCTAATTATAAAGAAGATATTAACTTCTTAAACAATATTAAAGCGAAGGAGGCTTGGTTAAATGATAGGAAAGTGGCTTCCACCTCAGCACAAATTAACTTTCATTTCGAAAAATTCCCTTGTCTCACGAGCGAGTCGATGAGCCTTCATGTCAGCTATGATGATTTCGTTGGGAATAAAAGTAATATTGCAGGGTTTGACAACCTTAAGATTGAGAAAGTCATTAAAAAGGATATTACCCCGGCAAGTCAGGAAGAGCAAATTTTCTTTGACCAGGGCCAGTTCGAACATTTCTTCGGAGATACCAAGCACCGTTGGGTAAGCTACAGAGTAGAAACCATATCTAAATTCAAGCAGTATTTTAATGACGAAAAATCAAGGCCTGAAAATATAGGAAACCAGTTCTTTTTTAGCGTATTCGGTGAAATAGATCATGTAGATACAGTGCTCAAACCAAAGCTCAAAACTGAAAGCATCAATACCGTAAAACTAAATATAATCAGCACAGCCAAGCCTGATGGATTAATCATCAACTCCATCACTCCTCTGTTAAGGTGGGAAATAAGTGAGAACGCAGAAACAAAAACAGTAAACCGGATATGTGATACGTTCAGGGTGTTTTTTGATAATGACTGGTTCAGTTCGGGAGAAGACGAAAAAATTGCAGTCTTATTTGATGAAAATCTTCATACGGTTTCTGATTATACCGAAAAAATCATTTCTCAGTTTGGTCTCGACCCTATCACCAAGGTTGACCTTAATACTCGCTTTAAAATCACTCCGGATTTATTCCATGACGGAAAGAATAAGACTGTAGAAGTAATGAGAGACCAGATTGTTCCGAATCCCGTATTCAAGGATGCAAAACCAGGCGACATAATAAAATTACCAACTAAGCCAAATGAAAAACCAGCAGAAGAACAAATAGTAGAAGAAGACATATTAACAACTGAAAAAATCAGCGCTATTGTTTTCGATGTAGCCTTTTCAGAAGATAAGCGTAAATGGTATGCAGATATTAAACTGAACAATGAGCATCAATTAATCAAAGATAATTATATGCCATTTATAAAGTTTGCTATCTGTCGTTATCAGGAACATTCCGTTCATAATAATATAGTTGATTGTAGGTTTTCATCAGTTTCATTGACAGATTTCAGCCAGATTCTGCCTTGCAGAACTATTGAGATTAAAGATGGAAAGACTATAAAATACAGCTATGGAGAACAATATATTAAATCTGCTAAAAGAAAGCCAAACGAGCTTCATGTATATTCTGATGCTACGCCTTTAGTTGACCTTGATATAGAGAAGCCAACTGAAATTGAGAATTATAAACCACTTGACGGTAAAGAAATTTCATTTAATCTCGGTAATAAATATAGAATTGAAGAGTATGAATATTATGAATTACCAGAATCTGAAAAGGAATTCGATGTTAATCAAACCATTGAACCAAGAAACAATTATACAAAAAGATTAGTGTTCCATTATAATCAATAGTATTATGAAAAAACTTTTGTTGGTATTATTAGCCATCTGTATTCACGAGGTTTACGGGCAGAGCGAACCACATGTCTATTTTAGATTAGATACGGTAATTAATAATTTAAAATTAATGAACGTATCTAAAGGTGACATGTCCGCAACCCTCGATACGACCTTTCATGGGATTTCAGGAATTGATTA
>CALRLS020000145.1:0-10840 GCA_943368815.1 Cyanobium sp. NIES-981 | reverse complement strand
AAGCTACTTTTATTCAAAACTTAATCTTATTAAGCTTCTGTTTTTATAGAGCATTAAAAGTACTCAAATCCAACTATAAAAAATCGAATTATTACCTGCAATTGCATAAAGTGAATGCTGATAGTGTATTGTCATAATTGTGCCGATATTTATTTATGTTCCATGTATAAATTATTAAAATTATGCAACATTCAGAAGAAGCCAAAAAGGATTTACTTAAAGATATGTTGGAAACGGGTGACAGGATAGTTGAAGGACTTAAAAATGATTTGAAGATTAAAGGAGGTAAATTGAAAGTCTCTGATGTTGTTGATGGTGAGAATCATCAATATGTTAATTTGGTACAGGAAGGTGGTGGGGTATTAGGCATTGCCCTGCTAGGCTACACTTATGTATTGGAGAGTATGGGTATTCGCTTTCTTAAGCTGGCAGGTACAAGCGCAGGAGCTATTAATGCGGCTTTGATGGGAACGGTTCGTCCTGAAAAGACAACTACAATGAAAACACCCATTATCTTATATTATTTAACTCAAAAAAATCTTTTTGACTTTGTTGATGGTGACCCAATGGCTAAATGGTTATTAAAAAATGTAATTAACTATGTAGCTTATATTCAATGTTTATTGAATTCGGCAGTCTTTACTTTAATCAATGCTTTGTGGCTAATTATATTTAGTAGTTTACTTTTATGGGAAGGGGGAAGTGTATTAGGATTACTGACTGGGTCAATCATTGCATATATAATTGCTTTGTTAATTTTTAAACCTGGACTATTTAGTAATGGCATTATAGGAACATATCTGAAAAGCCGTTTTTTTTTATTAACTTTTTTTATAGTTGTTCTAGTCCTTTTAGTAGCTTTGGGACTAACATACATACCTGTTATTCTATGTTCTTATCAGATATATTTGACAATAACAATTCTTGGGTTTTTAATTACTTACTCTATTGTTCTAGCTTTTAGCCCCAAACATCTTAAATTCATACAAATTGTTGTAGCTCTTATTCTGACTACTATATTAACAGATGTTATTCTCAGCAATTTTTTTAACATACAGCTATCTCATTATACTCGCTTTATATTGGAAGTCGGTGGCAGGGGATTTACATCTCGCATACCCCCATATCAACATTTATCAATAGCTGGTATATCATTATTCATTTTCTTTTTCCTTCTTATAGGAAGTATTACTTTATATTTATTAATGCGCTTTACTGCCAGTAAGTTTGGTATTAACCCTGGGAATAAGTTTAAAGAATGGATTGCTGAATTAATGAAGGAGGGAAATGTTGATACTTTTGTAACTCTTAACTCAGGAAAAGAGGTCTATATTGTTAATCCGAGGAATAATATAAGTACGCTTCGTGATTTAGAAGAAAAGTTAAAATTAATACCGGAATTACGTTATGAAGCGGATGAAGCATCAACCTATAAAATAATTAAGGACGATGACTCTAACATTTCACTTTCTAATAATATATTATATGATAATTCACCAGTTGATAGTCCATTAAGGAAAAACCCTTTGTTTGGTATTGAGAAATATAATCCGGATAAGGACGAACCACCTTTAGCTCTAATTACTACGGAAATTGTAACAAAGAATAAAATTGTTTTTCCGAAAATGTGGAGACTCTTTTATTATGACAAAGACCATACCTCTCCGGCAGATTTTGTCAGAGCATCTATGTCAATTCCCATCTTTTTTGAAGCGTTTCGGATACCAAATATTCCTAGACATGCGGAGAGAACTAAAGAATGGTTACAATACCTTAGTTATGAAGGTAATGAAATTAATGAGGCTGTTTTTGTTGATGGAGGATCAATCTCTAATTTTCCAATAAATGTATTTAATTCCAATAAAGATTCTGCACCTCGCTTACCTACTTTTGGGGCACGTTTACACAATGGTGATTCAGAAGATTCCCGGTCAACCCAGTCATTAGCTGGCATAATAGGCTCTATAATTAATAGTATGCGAGCTCATTATGACAAGGATTTTTTGATAACTCACCCACAATATGAGGATAGTATAGCCTATATTGATGTAAGAGGCATTAACTGGTTAAATTTTAATCTGCCTCATAAGGAGCAAATTGACCTTTTCAAGAGGGGTGCACAGGCAGCTGCAAATTTTTTACTTGAATTTGATTGGGAATTTTTTAAAGTGAAGCAGAAAGCATTGAATATGGGTATTCTTGCATCTGAAATACGTATAGCCAGAAATGTTGAAGATATTAAACAATTAATAGAGGATTTTAAAAAATCTTAAAGAGATTCCACTTATGTCTTACATCAATCCGGAGATATTTGCCTTGCTTACATTAATGCTGGCAATATGGACTGCGCTTTACAAGCGTCATATAAAGCCACCTAATCATGTAAGCACCAAACAGCCGGTTTTATTATTTGAATTTGCCCGCTCAGCTCAGGATATAAGAGCTTTGTTTATTAATCAGTCTGGTCAACCTACAATACCTTTTATAAAAAAAATGCGTTTTTTGGTTAGGCTTGATTATGCTTTCATTGGTAGCTATACTATGTTCATTGTTTTTTTTGCTTTGGAAGTAGAAAAGGAGCATTCATCCATAGTAAATTACATAGCAATAGCTGCTGCCATTGTTGTCGGATTATTTGATATATTAGAGAATATTCAATTATTAACAATTTTAGACCTTGTGCAACAAACACCTCATTCTACCTTTCGGCCGCAATTAAGGCGTTTATCAGTATTCACATGGATTAAATGGGAAGCAACAGTTTTTTTAATGTTGTTGTTTACTCCTTTCTTATGGTCAGAAAATTTTGCGTCAAGAGTCTTAGTTATTTTATCTTTTATTGTACTGCTTTTAGGTATTTTAGCCCTGAGAGAAAGACTACTTTCAAGATTGCTTGTCTGGGCGCAGAGATTTCCTCTTTCAGTGCTTCTTACATTTTTCTACTTTTTAATGTACATATTAGTTATAAGACACTTGATAGGCTAATATTTTTATTAAGAAAAAGCAATTTCAATACAATATTATTTTAAGCGGATGTATCCGCTTTTCTCTATTTTTGTATGAATCATTGTAGATAATATAAGCAAGATAAAAGACACTGTTTTATTATTACAGGAGTTACGTCGGTATTGGCAAAGCCATGCTGAAAATGATTCCTGAGAAAGCAGCAGCGTTTATATTAGGGGGCATTGAAAAAGACAATCCCCGTATCCTGATAGGCAATGATGCCAGAACGATGGATATGATTGCCCGGGTTTTCCCGAATACCTACCACAAAGTTCTGGCAAGAATGTTTAAACTCTGATTAACGATTTGCCACCAGATTTTTTGGTCTATCCAGTGATTTTTTTAGAACGTATTGGGCTACGACAGGGAAGTGGTCTGAAATAGTGATGCCTTTCATCGTCTGGCATGACTGCACTTTCCAGTCGGAGCTAAAAAACTGTTGGTCAATCCGCACCCAATAAGGGCGGCGATTTAGTGTAAAGCCCGTGCCTTGTCCTGCTTCTTCAAAAGCATTCTTAAAACTCAGACTCAGTTTACCGTAAACATATCCAAAAGGAATTTCATTGAAATCACCACAGATAATAACAGGGTATTTACTGCCTGATACATAGGATTCTATCTCTTTTATTTGCTCGTCTCTTGCTTCAAAACCTTCTTTGAGGCGTGAGAAAGTATCGGAAATCTCCCAGAAAAACTGTTTGATGTTCCCTTCCTGCAAGGCATCTGTTATCTGATTGACCCGCACACCCATAGACCATAAATGTGCATTTACCACACGCACAGTATCCTGTTGATAAGCAATATCGGCACAGATAAAGCCATTGATATTGGGCTGCCCTTTTCTATCCCATATTTTACTATACTCTTTTACAATAGGATATTGAGAAAACAAAGCTAAGCCTATGCGCCTGTTCCGGTCAAACTCAGTTAGTTTAACTAATTTATTACTGTATTGCGCTTCTATGTTCTCGTTATGTGAGTATTCCTGAAAACAGGCTATATCAGATTTCATAGAGGCCCAGTTAACGCCCTTATTGTTTTGCTCTCCGAAACTTTCACTGTTAAAACTCAACACTCTTAATGAAGCAGCATTGCTCATTTCCATTTTGCCGTTTCCTATTCCAACAAATCGTTTAATAATCGGAAGGGTCATTAATACCCATATTAAACCTGCCGAAGCAATCAGCTTCTGTTTTTTAAAGAGTAAGTAACAACTGGCTGTTAAACCTGCCAATATGGCTACTGGCAAGCTCATCATGATAAACCCGGTAAGCCAGTGGTCAAAAATCGGATAATAACAGAAAGCCATGGTAATGAATAAATACAACAGGGCCATATATGAGCGTGGAAATTTCCTGAAAGCTCTGATAGTAATTCTCAGCCCATCCATTGCTATTTCTCCGAATATCCGGAAGATAGCAAACACAAATATTTTAAAACCTTTTAATTCAATCATATATTTATCATTTGTGGACTTTGGGCGGAGACCAAACCCCGATTACTTCACTTCAAATCCGCCTTTACCAATTCTGAACCCTTCACAGTAAATTTCAATCTCATATTTTCCCGGGCCATAAGGTGTATCCTGTGCATAAATTATATCTACTTTCTGGTCATTGTTTTCAAACAGAACTCCCTGTTTTATACTATAACCTATTTCGCTACCCTCAAACTCCAGTACACCACTATTAGCATTATCGCTTACCATACCTCCATTGGCATCAAGAATCCTCACATAAATATCTTTTCTGTTTTTAACAGCGATAGAATTCGACGGCATAATAAACGATACTCGTAGGCGATGAATGCGGGATGATTTAAAAGAGTTACCCTCACGAGCCTTGCCACTGGATGATAAAGCCGCTACCTGCACATTGATAGCTTTCATTGAAGAAGCTAAGGTTACCTGGCGTTGCAGGTTATAGTTCTCGGCAGAATACTCAGCCACTGTCTGAAACAGGGTCTCTTTATCATTTTTCAGGCTTGAATTTTCAGTCAATACTTCCTGTTTTTCCTGCTCAAGCAATTCGGTACGTGCTTTTAGTTCGGTATTTTCTTCTTTCAGACTAGCAAATTCTTTGTCTTTAAGGGTCAGAAAATTTTCATAATCTTTTATTTTGGCGTTATACTTCTGCAGCGAAAAATTCAGATCTGATTTAAGTAGTCTTTTGTCGTTTTCCAATTGGGCTTTGATTCGTTTCAATTCTACGATATTGCCCCCCAACCTATTGATTTTTGCTATTTTTTCGTCTAATGCTTTTGAGATAGAATCAAGTTTTATCTGGGTAGAAGAAAGTTGTTCAACCTTTTCGGTTAACGATTTCTGCAATTCAAAAGTATCATTTCTGGCACCCATAAAAAGGTATCCAAGCAAAGCCAGGATTCCTATCATTACACCGAAGGAAACTTTGAGTATACCCTGATTATTATTTGATGCCATTTTCGTATCACTTATTTCCATAATTGCAAACCTACAATACTCAACTTAAGCAGGCGTTAAATCGACTTTAAATTTACCTTAAAATATCAATTGGGAGATTCTCAGTTAATACAGCTTAAATAAACATACCAGTCGGAATTTTATTCAGAAGTCTACATTTTGAGTAAGAAGAACAGCATTATTTTGAAAAAATCAGCGTAAAAGTAGTTCCGGCAGTAGAAGATGTTACATTTATTTCTCCTAAATGTAAACGGGTGATTTGAGAAACTATAGCCAGACCTACCCCATGACCTTGTACGGCCTGATCAGAGGCATTGCTTCGAAAGAAAGGTTGAAAGATATAAGGAATATCACTTTTAGGAATAACCGGGCCTTTGTTAAAAAAGGAAATGGCTATTTCAGTAGGAGAGGTCCTGAAATTGACAATGGCTGTATTATCATCAGCAAACTTACATGCATTGTCCATTAAATTCATAAATACTACCTTCATAGCTGCTTCATTTCCCAGGATAATCAGCGCGTCTTCATCATCAGGAAAATCAGTGAAATTCAGCTGAATCTGATATTCTTCATGCCATTTCTGTATCTGACTTTTGGCTTCCCAAAGTAGCTCATCCAATCGGATGGGCGTATATTTTACATTTTCAGCATTGGCAACAACAGTAGCCAGATTTAATAAGGTATTGGTGAGTTGGGTGAGCGTCCGTGTATCTTCCTGTAGTGATACGAGGCTTTTTTCATAGGCTTCAGGAGAGCGTTTCTGCAACAGGGCTATTTCTATCTGGGAATAGATTTTGGTTAATGGATTTTTTAATTCGTGCGATACATTAGCAATAAACATTTTCTGGGTAACAAGCGCTTCTTCAATGCGGTCTAGCAACTGGTTAAATGTAGCCACTAAAACACCTATCTCATCGTCGGGATTGAGGTATTCTACACGTTTTTTTATGTTACGTGGGAAAATCTGGTTTACCTGCCTGATAATACCTGACACCGGAGCCAGGGCTCTGCCGGCGAAAATCCAGCCTGAGATACCTAATAGTAAAATGCCTACGGCAACCATCACAATCAGGATTTTCCGTAAGTCCTGCAAGGCATCTTTGCCTGTCTGGTCAATGGCGCTTACAATTACCCAGTTACCCTTGCCTTCATTTATCAGATGAATGCCTAAAACATGGTAACCATCGAATTTTGTATAGGTAGTCAGTTTATTCTTTATAATCAACGGAAGTAATTTCTGATGGAAACTGGTGTCAGAGGGGTGAGTGAAGAAGATAAATTGCTCTAGTGATTCATTATAAACCGATATACTTTCGTTTGTAAGCAATTCTCTGTCTGAGACATTGACCAATTTCAATACGGTAGTATCAGCAGCCTGAATATCAAATAATAGTGTGGTAGTGGTAATGGCACGGTCTTGCAGGCGTTTGTAGAAACGCTTTTCGAGGTATAATTTACTGAAAAAATAAACCCCGAATGAGAAAAACAGAAGAACGGCACTAACCAGCACTACAAACTGGTAGCTTAGCCGCGAGCGGATATTTATCATCAGGAAATTACTTTGAGAACATAACCCATACCAATTTGTGTATGGAGTAATTTAGGCTCAAAATCTCTATCTATTTTCTTTCGCAAAAAATTGACATATACTTCTATCACATTTGTACCTGTATCAAATGTTACGTCCCATATTTTTTCGGCTAGTTCTGCCTTTGATATAACCCTGCCCTGATTCCGGATAAAATACTCCAATAAGCCGAATTCTTTAGCGGTCAGGGTAATCTCATGTCCGGCACGATTGACTGATTTGGTATCTAAATCCATTTCCAGATCTGCCACTTTCAGTGAGTTGGCAGTATGGATGATTCCTATATTTCTACGGGTCAGTGCTCTGACTCTCGCCATCAATTCTTTGAATTCGAAAGGTTTTGCCAGATAATCATCTGCACCTGCATCCAGTCCTTCAATTTTATCATCAGTCGTGCCTAAGGCTGTCAGGAGGAGGATGGGGGAGGATACTCCCACTTCCCGGAGTTTACGGCAGAGGTCCAGACCATTCATGCCGGGTAGAATAATGTCAGAAATAATGAGAGCATAGACCTGACGTGTAGCTAACTGAAAACCCATTGCTCCGTCATAGGCTATATCAACTTCCCATTGTTGCTCTTCAAGCCCTTGCCTGATTAATTGTATTGTTCTGACTTCGTCTTCAATTACCAGGATTTTCATGACTAATTCGCTTTGGAGTAGGCCAAAATTAGGAAATTAAACTGAAAACGCAGCCAGTTTTGAAAACATAGCTGTGTTTTACGTGAATTTTGAGACGAAAAACAGTTTCTTCCCATCAGCGTTTCATCTTATAAACCTCGGTTATGGCTAAAAGAAAACAGCCCAGACCAAAATCTTCAAAGTCAGGGACTTTGTCATAAGTAACAGGCTGCCCGTCTTTGGGTTCTTTGCCTGTCCCCTGCACAAAACCCAAGAAGCCATTAGGATGGATACAGTTGTTGGTAATTGCATACACGGCTTTTGCCATAGGCGGGTAGAATTTTTTCTTGTCCAGAATACCTTTATTTAAACCCCATGCCATTCCATATACAAATAACGAAGTGCCAGTCAGCTCTCTTCCACCAAAATCTGCCGGGTCTGTCAGACTCACATTCCAGAAACCGTCGGTTCTTTGTAATGGGATAAGTGCATTCATCATTTCAAGATATGTCTTTTCGTATTCTTCCCGATGAGGGGCATCTTTAGGCAGAATATCCAATACTCTTACCAAAGCAGCCACTACCCAGCCATTGCCACGCGACCAATAGCAACTTTTACCAGCCGGACTTTCATAAGGTGGGTCAAAGTCTTTATCACGCCACCATAGCCCCTCAGTCGGATTATATAGACCTTTGTCGCCATGCAGTGTTTTGGTGTGCATGTACATTTCATACATTTTCTCATAATAGCGATTATCTTCATAAATAACACCTAATCGGGCAAATACGGGCATCGCCATCTGCAAGGCATCTACCCACGACCAATCGTCTTTTTTAGGGCTGTTTATCAGACTATCAATTGAAGCCTTAATATCACGGATACGCTCAGGTTTTGGGTCAAGTAAGTATAAATCTATATAAGTTTGTCCGCAGCATTGGTCGTCAGCATTGCGGGTCGTGACCCCATTGCGTAAACCCCATTTATGGGCTTCACCCCAGGCTACTGCATAATCATAATAACGTTTTTGTTGGTCGACATTATAAAGTGCCATAAGCCCTTCATAATAGACACCCCTTGTCCAGATATTACTTGGTCGGGTGCGGTCTGGTCTTTCAATAGGTTTACTTACATCGGGCCATTTCAGCATAAAATACTCATTCGCCAGCGTCATGGCCTTCATAAGGTCCTGATTTTTGGGTAGACTTTGTGCAAAAGATGAACCAAAGCCTGATAAGATTAATAAGGACAAAATAAAGGTGTGTTTTCTCATAAGTACTATATTAATTGCGGTATTCACACAAGCATAGACGTTGTCAAAACAAGAATGGCTGCCTATCGGTGCAAAGATAAGATAGAGAATAAGAAAAACTCTTCTTTGATACCGGAAGAGACAAATTTCCTGAAACCACTATACTACTTTATTTGTTAAGTATGAAAAATATAAAACAATGACAGGAACATTTGAAGAATTAATAGCCTCAGAAACGCCAATTCTGATTGATTTCTTTGCAGTATGGTGCGGACCATGCAAAGCATTGTCTCCTACGCTACAACAACTGGCTCAGGAAGAGGGAGAAAATCTGAAAATTGTAAAAATTGATGTGGATCAGAATCCCAAACTGGCCTCGAAATATAAGGTTTCAGGAGTACCGACATTGATGCTTTTTAAGAAGAGCGAATTGAAATGGCGTCAATCGGGTGTGTTATCACTACCGCAATTGAAAAGTATTGTTCAGAAATTTATCTGATTGATAAGTAAAAAAAGAGTAGAGTCCTAAAGATAAGTTCTTTAGACCAGATGCTTCTTTTTAGGATTTGGAAAGCTACGAGCTAATTTAAGATATTATTTCTTTTTCGATAATATCAGAAGTCGCTTGCTCAAAAACACGCTTAATACCATCAAACGCCCCGCTTACAATGGCTAAAGGCAACAGCAATGGCATAAAAACTACCCATTGTAAAAACATGGATGAATTAAATTTTTTCATTGAGGTTAGAGGCAAAAATGCACATTAGGCTAAAACATTAAGATTTATATATTACATAAATTAAGCAGTTTCAAATTACATGCCAATCATGTTTTCTATATATAACCTATGTAAAGTTAAAAAAAATATTCCTTAAGTGCAAAATGTTTAGGCATTAAAATAATTCAATAATATAAAAATGCTATTTTCATCCAAATAAAATAGCATTTTATTTATTTAACGGTTATTTATTTCATGCCATCTACCCAATTGAACCTGTCACCCGGTGAAAGTTTCCAGGGAGCCATGTTATTTTCCATGTTTGAAAACATTGCATTCCATGAGCCGGGTGCTGATGATTCTTCCATAACTTTATAACGGCGGAGCTCCAGAATAATATCTAAAGGAGAGATATTGACAGGACATTCCTGTACGCAAGCATTGCAGGTAGTACAAGCCAGAATTTCTTCTTCCTGAATGTAGTCGCCCATCAATGTTTTGCCGTCGTCATAATCCTGACCATTTTTTATCCAGCCTTTTTGAATATCTTCCAGACGGTCACGGGTATCCATCATTATTTTACGTGGTGAAAGCTTCTTACCCGTAATATTGGCGGGGCAAGCCGAGGTACAACGACCGCACTCGGTGCAACTATAAGCATCCATCAGGTTTTTCCAACTCAAATCCCGTACATCTTTCGCTCCAAAGCGACCTACTTCAGCGGGAGTAGCGTCAGGCTGCTCAATGCCGAGCATAATTTTTACCTCTTTGGTGACAGCCAGCATATTGCCCATCTGGCCTTTAGGCTTGAGATTGGAGAAATAAGTATTCGGGAAGGCCAGAAAGATATGCAGATGCTTGGAGTAAGTAACATATAAGGCAAAGCCCATAATACCCAGAATATGGAACCACCAGGCAAAACGTTCGTAGATTACTAGAGCAGTATCGCTCCAGGTACTGAAAATAGGCTGCAACCACTGGCTTATGGCAAAGTTTCCAGTTATTGCTTCGGCATAGTGTCCAACGGCTTTTTCCTGCAAAAGTGTATCAACGGCATTCATACTTAGAAACGCCCACATCAATAATATTTCGGTGATTAAGATAATATTCGCATCATTACGGGGCCAAGTTTTCATTTCCCGATGACGGCTTTCCTGAAAGCGCTGTACTTTCACAACATTGCGTCTAAGCAGAAACACTACACAAACAGCAAGGACAC
>CALRLS020000144.1:0-10936 GCA_943368815.1 Cyanobium sp. NIES-981 | reverse complement strand
ATGTATTATATCCCGAATTTGGAAATAAAGTCCAGTTACTAGAATACAAGCAAGTGGAGATTAAAGGGTATATAATACCCGTTGATGCTGCGAATAATGTATATGTTCTTTCTGCAAACCCTATGGCTTCTTGTTTTTTTTGCGGCAGTTCAGGTCCTGAGTCCATTATTCAACTCAAGATGAAAAAAAACAAAAAATTCGTTACTGACGAAATCTGGGTTGTAAGAGGTATTTTCAGACTAAATGCTACTAATGCTGAAGAACTCAATTATATACTAAAGGACGCTGAAGCCATTCAAAAAATAAACTAGCCATTTGCATTTCGGACTGAAAGTCTTTGTTGTAGACACACTATAAACCATCGGACTCATGAATACTACTGCTACTATTTCACCTGTTTCAGCAACATAGGTATAAATTATGCAGACTTTTATTCTTTCCCTACCAACAAAGCAAGGAAGTTCATCTTTTAAACTTTATGAGAATGCTTTTTGCTCAGCTTTAGGACTTTATCCTTCCTGTTTTTTTCAGTTCTGACTATACAACACTTACCAATATAGCTCTTAGCAAAAGCTTTAACCCCATTGCCATTATAGAATAGTTTAACAATTCGACGTTTAAATTAATATTTGTGTTCCATTACAATTATCCATGTTAAAGGCCGAAGCAACTACTTTTTATAATTTCCATACTTATAATTTTACCCTCCATTCTTGTTAAAACCATTCTTTATTTACAATGGAATTATACTATTATAGAGCAAAAACGGGGCAATTTACCTTTACTTTTATTTGAGACATACTCCCAAAGTTCGTTCCCTTATTACCTCTTTTCAAATTATTCTACCTTTGAATCTATGGAAATTTTTCTTTGTTTATTTCCAAAGAAGTCCAATTAGTTTTTATAATAAAACAGCCCTCTACCGCTCTACTCATGCCCACAGCCTTTTGCAGCGAAACGGTCAGAAAGGCAGTGTGCCGGGGACGGTTCGGTGCAAGTGGCTGCACCGCTTTCACGCAAAAAGACTGTCCCGACCATCAGGAGGGAGTGTCTTTTTGCCGCCTGATTCTGGCTGTCAGGCAACTGGAATGGGCTGTGACCTGAAATCCTTCAAGTTGAGAAAGAAGCCCTTGTATCGGGTTAATCCGTTGCGAAATAGACCCCACAAAAGGCTACAACCCATTTGAGCGAGTGCGGAATTGATATACAAATCCTGCTTTTCCAAGGCTTCAGCCAAAGAACAGCTTGGCGTATTGTCTGTCACTTCAGACTGTTTGAGCAGTTCACCAAATTCATCCGTAACGAATGGCAGGTTGGCCACCGTTTCGTATATGTCAGATTTTGGTTGCCGGATACTTCCTATGGTAGATAGTATCACTTGTCCCGTATGCTGGCTGTTGCCAAAGTCTAACCAATATTTAGGTTCATTTCGATAGGCTCTCCCGCTGTTCAATCCTTTCATTATCTCTGCCATTTCAAACCGTGCTGTTACGCTATCCACACAGGAGATATAAATGCTCGCCTCTGCGTATTCGGGCAAGCATCCTAAACTATCCTTTCCGAATTTTATGGTTTCTGCTTTCCAGTTTGTACCCGACCAGCGGTTTGGCCGATTGATGAGGGCTACAGATTTATACAAACCTGTTTCACAGGCAGCAAAACGCTGTCTGCCCAGATTGGCTTCGGTTACTCTATCATCATCCCATAAACGGACAGAAAGCCCTGCGTGTCCTAATTCAATCAAACTATGGTTCATCTCCATTAAGGCTGTCAATACTTTTGAGCCCGTACCACCTGCACCGATAAGGTTTATCTCAATGGGGTTAGCCGGAGCTATCAGATAGTTATCCGTATAATGCACTTTTTCTTTTTCTGTATTCATTGTAGTAAGTTTTTAAGCGTTTTTCCATTTTTTACCAATACCTCTTGGGGAAAGGGTTGACCTGTATTTATTAATTTTTTCCAAAGGCTTACACAATTGCCCTTTACTGGATAATGGTTCTGCATCAGATGGCTGAAATAGCTGTTGAAAAAACAGCTTTCCCATGTAGCTATAAATTCCAGTAGTGAAGCCGATTTTTTGATGTCTACATTTACCGTCCCCATACATACATTACCATTGTCATACACATTGAAGAAGGGAGCATGATACAAAGACGTTTTCTCCGTGGGTCTTTTGCAGGTAGTAAGGGCATATATCCGTAGACCTTGCTTATTGGCAAACCAAAGCAAAGTGGGTACACACGCTTTACCGTTTGGAATACCTAAACTTTCAATAAAAAACAAGGTTTGCTCCTTTGCTTTAGTGTACCATAACACACTACCCTTTTCGCCCGGATTGATATGCAGCACATTCGTTGGCAATACCCCATTGGGTTTTAAAAATGCCAGACTTTCTTCTTTCTGCGTGTCTAATGCTTTTGCCAATACATGTGCTTCTCTTATGGTTAGGGGATGGGCATTAATAGGGTTCCCATTCCTGTCCATATCGAAATGCTCTACGTATGTATCGGCATTGGGTCCTTGTGTCTGATAAAATACCAAGGCTGATTTAGGATGGTAGAGCGTTCCTAAATTTTCTGTAATGTCTGTTTCCCTGTTCATTGCTCTGTTCTTTTATAGTTATTCAGTAAGTAGCATAAATCATCTATGAGCTTAAAAATCCTGTTTTCAAAATCAAGGTCATTGCCTGTTATCAGGTCTCCAGTAAACCGCTTGTCAATAAGAGGCTCCTCCATCGCTCTATACTCGTTAAACTCATTGTTAATGCTATCGGACAAGCTTTCATATAACCAACCTTTACTATCAGCAAAGAAAGAGATGTACTTATCCATACTTATGGTTTCATTTTCGTAATCGCCGTCTTCTGCATATTCTTCACACCGTCGTGCATTCCTGAAAACATTTTCGTTGGGATAATCGGTATAAAGCAAAAAGGCTTCTTTAGCCAAATGATAACATGCGCTATGCCATTCATTTCTGCTTTTAAAGCCGTTTAAACGCTGTTCAAATACTTCAAGGTTGGTACGGTTAAAGATTTTCTGCTCCATGTGGTCGCCAATCCATTCTGCTTTGTGCAGCTCGTTTTTGTACAATGCGGTATCTTCGGCTTCATCATCCTGCTCTACCCAATCGTGAAGCATTTCATACATCCAGTACAGGTAGCTGTTTTCCTGCCTGTAATAAGGCACATCTGCTATATGGTACAGATAGGCACAAACCGATAAAAGTAGTTGGGCTGCCTGTTTATGCTGTCGGTCTTTCAACATCTGAAAGAGCGGTATAACAGGAATGTAATACAAGGAATTCCCTGTGTTGTATCGTTCTTCACTGATTAAAAATGTTTTACCGCTCTCCTGCACTAAACGGAGCCTATCCCAGTTTTTGGACTTTTGCTTCAGCTTTCTTTGTGTGTCCCATAGAGCTAAAGCGATATTATACGGATAACCGTAGTCCCGTGTAGATATCGGTTCAATGCCATAATGCATTCCCAGTTGGGAAAGGGATGTATAAAAATCCCTTTCCGTTTTTTGGGCTTTCCTACAAGCCTGTACGGAGTGCGATACTGTCAATTTAGGCAGGAAGGAGGCTTTCAGAAAACCATTGGCAACATCACTATGGGTACAGATTTCCGTTTGTCTTTGAGGATTTCGTTTGCGTCCTTTGTCCGTCCAATCCAATTGGCGAACTCGCTCAACTGGCGGTGTAATTTTCTTTGTTGTTTGTTGTCGGGCAGGATAACTGTTCCCGATATGATTTGTTGTGGCATCGTTCATCGTTTTATTGTTTATAGAGTTAACCCTTTGTTCCCATCACACTCTCAAACTGGTATTGTACCGTATCCTCCTTGATAATGGGGGCTGATACCTTTGCGGTGGTGAGTATGGGATATGTAGTGGCGTAAAAGTTCAGCACACTTTCTACGCTCCATTTCGGTTCGGGGTCGGTCAATCTGATTTCCTGCCCCTTATCCTTTATGATGAACACTCTTTCTAATTGCGTTGCTAATAACATGGCTTTCGTTTTTTATATTGATAAATTATTCTGCTTCGTTATCGTCCTCCCAATTATCTTCTACACCATCAAGGATTTCCTCATGGTCGGGGTCTATGTTGAAAAGGGTATTTTCTGCCTGCGGTTCTTCGGGGATTACGCCTGTTTCAGTTGCGGCGAACAAGTCAGGAACGAATTTTGCAGACAAGCTTGTTTTTCGTTTGCGGATAGCTTCTGCCTGCTGAGGAAATTGTACAGGGTCAGGTACTTTCATCCATGCCTCCCTATACCTGCCCTCTTTTTCCAGTTCATCCGCTTTTGCCATAGCTTCTTTATACTTTTTGTCCGTTTCTTCCTGTGCCTTTTTCTCTCTGTCGGTTTTTTCCTTCTCCATAGCCGAATGTTTTTTGGCTTCTTCCAACTGTTTCATAAAGCCTTCCATGTTGACCATTAAGCCCGAAACGGTTTGTATAGGCGTGGCTATGCTTTCAAAAAAACCATTGTCCAGTTCATCGGCTGTTCCTCTTAAATTGAGGGGTGGTATCATCCTTCTTGCTTCGTCTCCGCATTGCTCATTTTGTAGCATTATTAAAACGACAAGCGTATTATCGGTTCCTTTCGTTATGGTCATTTGGAAATTTCCCGTGATATCCAACTGTGCTATCTGATTGAAAAAATTTGTGTTCATCTTTCTAAAAATTTAAAGTGTTGTTTAATCGCAAAGGATTGATGAAAATTTGTTGTGCATATCTGTCCAATAGGCTTTATTCCTTTCGTCAAAATCTGAATAGCTTTTGTCTTCGTGCCTGAAGTCCATGTACTGCCCGGTTATCTTGATGGCTTCATTAAGGTTTGTTACCTTAATGGGACAACCGTTTAAGTCTGTCACTTTCATCATGATAGTTCTTCTGTTACTTGTTGCAATGAAAATTCCTCAGTCCAGAATTCTTCACTTGTGTGCCTGCCGTATGCCTTATAGAAGGCATTACCGTTGTTGTACACCACCAACCCGTAACAATCCAGACGGTTTTCGGGTGGGGTCAATGCTTGCCGTTCGCCCTCATCCAGTTCCACAAATACCCATTGGTACCCTGCAAGCAGTTGCTCCATATTAGGCTCCCCATTTTCATCAGTACTGTAAAAATCTACTGAGGTATCAGAGTAGTTCATGGATTGAAAAGTATAATCCTCTTCAAAGGGCTTAACGGTTTCCAGTCTTTTTGCCTGTACTTTCTTCCATTCTTCTGTGATAGGAACGATGGCAAATTCACAGTTGTCCCATTCGCTATTGGTTGTGGCTTTGAGCAGTATATATGCCGTTGGATTATTTGTCGCTTTCATCGTTTTGAATTTTAAAGGTTGCTAAAGCTGTTTTTCGGTTCAATAAGGCTTCCAGTATCTCACCATCACTATCATAAGTCTCACCTTCAAAATGGTAGGTATCTGTATCCTCGTCAAACTGATAGGTTTCAAAATCTTCATCAGTTAAATAGATGTCGGTTAAAGTACCGTTCTGATAATTAGCCCTGCCATAGACAAGGTTGCCCATTTCCTCATAGTCCATTATGAAACTGACTTCATAGTACTCGGCTATCTGTTGAACTATTTCAAGGTTGGGAGACCATTTTGTCTGGTATTGAAATATGCTTTCATTGTCTGTGTTCCAATAGATGTCAAAGAAATAACCATTGTATATAGTCGTGAAGTAGGGTAACTGTCCCATTTCTTCCGCTTCCTCTTTTTCAGCCATTGCCATGAATAGCTGTTGTATCTGTTCAATTGCTTCGGGATTACCTTCGAAGACAAGTGTATTACTGCACCAATTTGCCATAGCTTTTGCTTTTTGACAGGCGACCACCGTTATGGGCGGCCGCCTGCGGTTGCTTAATTGAGATTAAAAACGTCTGTACCAAATTTTGAAAATGAAGTACATAGCTCAAATGCTTTCTGTGATTTCATATGTGCTGTACCTCCCATTATGATGGATTGTAATTTAGCTTCCTCATCCTTATAAGTGCGTACATTCTGATAGTAGCCTGTCACGGCATTATATGTTCCGAACAAAGTCCCTTTGGTGGTTTCCATTTGTTGGGTATCGCTCATCATGGCATAGGCAAAGGCATCTTCTACAGTATTTTTAAACACAGTAGATATTTCATCTTCTTTGCCCTTTTTGATATACTCCAATGTTTCTTTATTGGGACATAGGGCTAGTTGTATCAGTTTTTTCATCTCCGGGTCACTTACCTTCACCTTTGTCCATTGATTGAAAATGCCCTCCAACATGTTACTGAACTGATTGGCCAGACCCATCACCTTGTGAGCCTGCTCCAGACGTTGTTTTGCTCCGGCCGTGTGACGGATGCGTATCACATTGGACATATTACGAAGTGCAGCGTTGAGCGTATTCTGACAAACTACACGGACAGGTGTAAACGCAGCTGTAATACTCCCACTCCCGTCGTGAGAGGTGGTGAGGAAAATATACTTCTCCGTCACGTCATCGCCACTGCCCACTCTTATATAATTGGGTAATTTTGCCGTTATAAATATGCGTTCGCCTTTGCCCAATGCTCCTGCGGTCTCGTAAAAAATACCATCCCCACCCACAATAGCATCGAAGAAGCCAAAGGCATCAGTATTCTGTACAATCTGGTAATCCCTTCCTACGACGCCCAAAACTTCGTTGATGTCTGTTCTCAGGGTGGCGTAGTGGTCGGCTACCAGTATGTTATCCGGTTCCACTATTTCCCCGTTGTTACTGATGGTCATTGTTTTTCCCTGTGTGAAAAGCGGTGCTTTGATGACTTCAAAGTCCAAGCCTCCATGTTTAATTGCTTCTGCACTGGTGGGGTATTGGTCTACTATCTGTCCTAGCGAATGCCATGCTTTTTCTTTTACGCTAAAGAAGCTGTAACGACCTGTATGTTCATTGAAATTCAGATTATGAGCCATGATTTTAGTATTTAAAGGTTTGAAAATGAATGTTGATTTAATTAAAAAGGTACATCGCCCTTGCTGTCCCCACCTGCTACCGGAGCGTGTCCGTCAGTATCTGTTATGGACTGCGGTCTTTTGCCTCCGTGATGAAGTTTAATCCGGGAAGTATTAAACCTAAGTGCCGCCACTGCTTCTCCGTCTTTTCTGACCCAGGCCCTGGCACTTACCCGGCCTGTGAGTTCCACCAATGTCCCTTTGGTGAGAATAGTTGCCACGCCCGGGGAAATCCAATAGGCACAGTCAAAGTACTCGGTGAGCTGAACCCGATGGCCCTGTTTATTGAGGTACTGGTCGTTTACTGCTACGGAAAAATTGACTACCTGTTTGCCGCTGTCTAAGGTGCTAACTGATGCGTCTTTTGTGAGCCTTCCAATAATGTTCATGTTATTAAAATTTTAATGATTAAACTCTCTTCTTTTTTCCAGTCTGCTAGGCTTCGCACATTTTTTTCCCCAAAGAAAAAACGGAAAAAAAGAAAGCAGGTAAACCAAGCGGGCAGGGTGTGCAGGGCCAAAAGGAAACGGAATAAGTCCCGAGAGGGTGGGTTTGTGAGCGATAGCGAGCAAAGCCATTATGCCGTAGTCTTTTGGCTGGGCTTGTGCGGCTGTGCCCGCTTAACTTAGCTGCCTTTTTGCCCGTTTCGTTGGGGAAAAACTATAATAATCTTAATAAGGATTCTGAATCATAACATACAGGGAAAGTGCGGAAAACTATTTAAGCAAATCATAAGATAAGATTTCGCATCCGTACTATTTCTATGGGAGGGATGCAGGGCGAGGAGCAACGAATCGACTATGAGTAATCGGGACGGGAGCCGGTTTTATCTCCATATGTACCGACCCGATGGAAGATGTCCAGGTTTTTCATTCCGGGATTATACTCTTTCAATCAATTGTTTTCAGTTCCTATTCCCCCGGTCTTTGTATCAAGGATACTGGCGGTGAAGCATAAGGATGCTTTCGCTTAATTTTTTACCAGAAAGCAATATTTTATTTCACCAATAAATGATATATATCCAAATTATAGCGCACAAAATACTGCTTATATTAGTTCCATTTACTTAAAAATCACTCGATATACATCTATTAAGTACGTACTTTAGCATTTATTAGCATAATTTTACTAGGAAATTTGGAAAGAAAATAAATTTTTATTTCATTTGATAGAGAATTATTTTCAACAACTTTTATAATCTGTGAAATGCCTGACCATTCTTATGCAATACCAGCTAAGATTCCCTCTACTTCTGTATCAGCCCGAAAATAAATACAATGCAGTGATTGATTAAAGGGTATTAAAAATACTTGCAAGTAAGAACGACGAGTTTTTTTAATGTTAATTCTTCAATATTAAGCGTTATGTCAAATCATTTATCTACCAAGAGCTTCAAGGATTTTGAAGACATGCCTCTTCTGGATATATTCCAAAGGGCGCAAGCGCACCAGGAGTACCTGAATTTCCTCAAAGTCAGCGGGTACATGAACTATCGACTATTGGTAACCTCCTGTTGCGGACCGGAAGTCACATTGGCTGAAAATGATGCCATCAAAAAGGGTAGCTACATCAGCTTTGTATGCAATGATTATCTGGGCTTCACCCAGCATCCGGCTATTAAAAGTGCGGCTATGGCAGGCATCGAAAAATATGGTACGGGTGCCGGTGCCTCTCCACTAATTGGTGGTTACATGGATTATCATCAGGAGTTAGAGGATAAGCTTTCCGCCTTTTTCAAAAGGCCCAAAGGTTCTTCCATTGCATACACGACCGGTTATACTTCCAATAGTGCCACTTTGCAATGCCTCTTAAAAAAGGAAGATATAGCCATTGTGGATATGGATGTTCATGCCAGTGTTTACGAAGGCATACAGGGAACCACAGTCAAACGCTTCCTGCATAACAATCTGGAAGCTCTTGAACGTATACTAATAAACGCTCAAGAAAAATACAGAACCAAAATGGTGATTGTAGACGGGGTTTACTCTCAGGATGGTGATATAGCACCCTTAAAACAGATCCTCGACCTTACACATCTATATGGAGCCAAACTGCTTGTAGATGATGCCCATGGGATTGGGGTTATCGGTGATACGGGGCGGGGCGCTATGGAGTATTTTGAAGTGATGAACCAGGTGGATATCATTACCGGAACCTTCAGCAAAACCTTCAGTAATGTGGGCGGTTATGTGATAGCTCATCCTGAACTGATTACTTATTTACAGTTTCAATCCAGACAGTACGCCTTTTCAGCGGCTGCCACACCGGCCATTACGGCGGTAAGCAGGGCCATTGAACTGGTGGATGAGGAACCCCATTGGCAGAAAAAATTATGGGAAAACATTGTGTACTACAGAAAAGGTTTAACAGACCTGGGATTGGATATTGGCACAACCGCATCGGCTATCATTCCTGTCAAAATCGGTGATGTACAGAAAAACTGTGAGGCAGGTAAGCTACTGCTGGAATGCAGTATTTATACCAATCCTATCATGTATCCGGCCGTATCACTCAAGGATTCACGGATAAGAATGAGTCTGATGGCCACACACACGAAAGAACATTTGGATAAAGCGCTGAATGCGTTTGATTATGTCAATAAAAAATTGAACATTGCGCCATCTATGGAATAAAAGCAATGGGCAGAAAAAAAAACGCAGTTGTCGAACAAAATGGCGAAAAGCCAAGAAAAGTAACGGCCGGCCCCATCAGAGAGAAGGCCAGAACCATCACCAGATTAGTAGCAGCGGTGGGAGCGGTTATTCAAAAGAAGGGATATACCGCTCTGACCGGACCCAATATAGCCAATGAGGCCGGTCTGGATAAAAAGTTGATTTATACCTATTTCGGTAGCATAGACCACCTGGTCGAAACCTACATTCTGCAAAGGGATTTCTGGAATTTGGCTGACCAGAAAATCATATCGGAATTACTCAAGCATCCGGATAACATTGGCAGAAAAGATATTACTGCCTTACTGCATGGTCAGTTGGACAAGATGATGAAAGACAAAGTATTGCAGCGGATTATGCACTGGGAAATAGGAGAAAAGACTAAAACGCTTCGCAAAGTGTCAGACAAAAGAGAAAAAATAGGAGAACAGCTATTTGAGATTATTGAACCTGACTTTGCCCACGCAGGCGTAGACATAAGAACAAAACTTGCAATTCAAATTGCAGGTATTTATTACCTGGCTCTTCATGCAAAATATAATGGGAGTTTATTTTGTGGGGTAGACATTAATAACCAGACTGATTTAGAACGCCTGCAGAAAGCGATACAGGATAATATAAATGCCATGTATGAGGAGGCAAAAGTGAATAAATAACTTATTTGTCTCCTCACTGTTCTTAATTAAGCAGGTTGACTCAGAGGAAATAGCTCAATTCAGGATTCTCTAAAAGAACTTCCGCAGCGCTATCAAAAGTTAATCTCAATCATTCATCGTAAACCTCAGGGTTTATATAGTTCATCTATCCTGCAAGTTGAAAGCTCTTGTAGAACTTCCGGGAATAACATCGCATATGCCTGCAAAGTTCGGATTGAAACTTCATAAAGTTAGCTAAGGTGAGCAGCCATTAAAGTAGCTGGTCTTTGAGGTCCTAATCTGCCCATTAAAATCACCACTCGTATTCTTCTGCAAATCTTTTGATACTTTACAACTGCTAATTATTCATGGCCTGATTCCTGTCTCAACCTCTTTTTCAGATGGTAGTTCATATATTCTTATTCAGCCTATTAAAAACCAAGAATAGGTTTTTCAAAATCCAATTAGTAAACTACTTTTTCTTTTTACTGAATTAAGTATAAAAACCGATGCATATAAACTGATGATTATATGGGTCGGTCTGTTTTGCATAGCACGCAAGGGGCGATCATTATCATATAATTAATTGTATAACCCTTAGCTATCGTCGTTTTTATTTTAACTTCTTCTTTTGTTAGAATC